>JAGOSC010000120.1 GCA_018062515.1 Candidatus Omnitrophota bacterium | reverse complement strand
TGTTTTATCATCATTTTCAAAAGTTAAACGACTACGGACCGCTTTCGATAAGCGCTTTAAATTGCGGGCCACACGGCTCAAAGCCTCTTGTTTGTTCCCATACGCGCCTCCCCCATGGACATTGATCACATCCGCCCCAATCCAGTCGCTGACTTCGGCCTGATAATTCAAATCCGCAATAGACCTCTGGGTGACATCCTGATTTGATGAGCTTAAAACAATAAACTGGTCCGGATGAAAGACCGTCCGCAAGTCATATCGCTTCGAAATATCTTTGCAACTCTCAAAAACTTTAATAATTTCTTTACCGTCGGGCAAATCCAAAACATCGTACCCGACATGCGGATGGGTTTTAACTGGAAGAATCTGGCTGCTGACACGAAACGAGCCGATATCATGCTTTGCGCAATAACCCAATGCCTCAACGAGCGAACGCGCATTATGCAAACAAATAGCAGAAAGCTTAGTTAACGCATCTTTTTTATTTAACTTCATTAATGATGATGCGTTAGTCGTGCGAAACTTGATGGGCTCCTGGGCAAATAAACAACAAAGTCCTAATCTCATCATGCCTCCACAAAAGATCTGCAAATCAGCTCACGGGGCTTGGAACATTTTCCTAGCCCAAAAACCCTCTAACTGATCCGGCCCGGGTGATAAGATCGGTCAAATGAACGCCAAAATTTCGTTTTTGAATGTTTCGGATAATTTCATCGGTGATTTCCAGATGTTTTGGGTTAGTCTTAAAATCATATTGCTTAACAACATCTTTGATATTCTGGCGAATACTGGCAGGAATAATTTTGAGAACATCCGGGTTCCACAGTTCAAGAATATCTCTTAACCCCCCGTCAAACCGCGGATAAATACTGCGAACAACATCTTTTTCATTCTCCGTCAAAACATTTAAACCAATAATATCCGGCGGCAACCCCAGAGAATATAAAACCGCGCAAAACGAAATAACGCGAGGCAAGGAAACCCCTTCTTTTAACTCACGGGAATATCCAAAAAGTCCGGTGTGCAACTTGCGCATCCGACGGCTAGGAACAAATTTTGCGACTTCATTGATCAGTGGGGCCAAGATCTGAATTTGCCGTTGATACTCATGAGAAACTTTTTTGATAATCCTTAAAACTTCTTTTTGATTTTCAACAACCGCCGGCGGCTTTATCTGGGTCTTGTTAATCAACTCAATGGCGCCTTGAACATCTTTGACCGGAAAATCATATTTGAATGCCGACTGTATGGTAAACGTCGCCACACTCGGATATTTACTTAAAATATAATCTACCGTGTGCGGCGTTAAATGCCCGCGAAAGGGCGCACTTCCCGACCCTAAAATCGGATAAATCGGGACATTGATCTCATTTTGAAGTTTATATAATTTATCCAGCGCAATGTGCAAAGCCAGAATCACTGCCACGGACGAATAATTCATCGCCGGATCAGAGCGAGCCAAAAAAACGCGCTGATATTTTACTTTTCTGTTTTTAAGAAAAGTTCTTAGCGTCTCATCCGCATTGAGCATCGAATAAAGATCTTCGAATAATGGGATCACATTGATATTTTTAGGTTCAAACCGGCCGATCCAGTCACCCACCGTCAGAGCTTCTCCCTCGACAAAACGCGACTTTTCCTTGCCAATGACAACATTCTTATAATAATCACGAATCTTTTTAATAATTTCTCCGTCGGCCATAGGCACAACAACTTCAAAAATCGGAGGATAAGCGCCATCGCCATAAAAAAGCTCTGCCGTATCATAGGAACGCGGAATACTTTCTAAGGTTTCAAGAAGAATTTTGGCCTCTGCTTTTTCGTATTGCGGGTTAGGAACACGGATATTGATAAAAACATCTTTCCCGATCCGGTTCTTTTCAAAAAAACTTTTATATTCGGTGATCAATTTTCGAATAACAAAATCATCGGCTTCCTTGCCTTCGGCGTCCCACATAATCTCCTCGACACCGAGATTGGAAAAAGCATAAAAAGCTTCCTTGATCTCATCGTCCCCACGAAGAACAGAATGATTAGCAAAAAAAGGGATTGTCACATTGTCCGGGTGCTGGGTTGAAAGCGTGCGTGGTATTTTGAGGGATCCCATATTTTCTCCTATATTTTATAGCCTTAAAATTATGCAGGCAGTCTACTCAATCAATTTAACTGCAAAGGTTATATTTCCTAAAATCAATTCTGTCAATACAGTAGCGACTCCGTTTGGTTGCCCTAAAATTGCCCAGCTGCGCCCTTATTTTTCAATAGCCGCATCACAATTCCAATGAATATTCCTGTTAAAACTAAATTAAACGCCAGACTTAAGACGGCCAATGTATTTTCAAATCCGCTAAAACCATATCCAAGGCCAATGATTAAAACAGCAGCCCCAACTTCTCCTCTGGGAAACATCGCAATACTCAAAGCTAAGCGTTCTTTTAATGTAGCTTCTTTTCTGTAACATAACAAAGAAAAGGATTTTCCAACGTTGGCTAATATCGTCAATACCACAACATGTCCAATGGTTGATCCTATAGAAATAGACCCCAGATCAATCTTTGGCA
>JAGOSC010000073.1 GCA_018062515.1 Candidatus Omnitrophota bacterium | reverse complement strand
TAAAGAGGCGGCGCAGGCATCAACGTCGGGCAATGTGGAAGAAATTAGTCAGGAAGCGCCCATTATTCGACTGACTGATACGATTATACAACAGTCCGTTTTGGCCAAGGCAAGCGACGTCTTCATTGAGCCTATGGAAAAAACGGTGCGCATAAGATACCGCATTGACGGAGTTATCCGTGAGATTGACCGGCTGGCTAAAGTGCTTCACTTTCCTATCATTTCAAGAATTAAAGTTATATCGAATCTGGATATTTCGGAGCATCGTCTGCCTCAAGACGGCCGGTTTAAAACGATCATCTCAGGAAACCGTCCGGTTGACTTTCGTGTCAATGTGCTCCCGACGGCATTTGGGGAAAAAATCGTTCTTCGTGTTCTAGACCAAGAAGGCACGGTCTTAGATATAGATAAATTGGGTTTTGACCCTAAATCATTAATCGCTTTAAAAGAATGTGCCGCCAAGCCGCATGGTATGATTTTAACTTGCGGCCCGACGGGTAGCGGTAAAACGACAACACTATATTCAGTGCTAAAGTATGTAGACTCGCCGGAGAAGAATATTGTTACCGTCGAAGATCCTGTTGAATATTTAATGCCCACCATTAATCAAGTGAACGTAAGGCCGCAAATGGGTTTGACTTTCTCGACGAGTTTACGGTCTATTCTCCGACAAGATCCGGATATTATTTTAATCGGGGAAATCCGTGATTCAGAAACGATGGACATTGCGGTGAAGGCGGCTTTGACAGGCCACTTGGTTTTAAGTTCACTGCACACGACGACGGCAGCAGGCTCGGTCGTTCGTATGATGAATATGGGCGTGGAACCTTTTTTAATTTGTTCTTCCGTCTTAGCCATCGTGGCGCAACGTTTACTTAGAAAAATTTGTTTGTTCTGTAAAGAACCAGTCGAAATTCCAAAGCCCACGGCAGACAAGGTTGGCTTAACCCGACTATTTCCCGACCAAAATATACAGTTGTTCCGGGGAAAAGGTTGCAAAAAATGTTTTAACACCGGGTATAAAGGACGTGTTGGTATCACTGAAATTTTAGTCATTTCTCCTCAGATACGGGAAACGATTCTCAACCGGGCTGGAGAAGCAGCCATGAAAGCTTTGGCCAGAAAAGAAGGCATGCGAACGATGCGGGAAGACGGATTGACCAAAGCGATGGAAGGTTTAACAACTCTGGAAGAAGTGTTACGAGTAACGGCTCCGGATGAATCAGGAAAAAATTAATTTATGTCAAAATCATTGCGCGATAAAATTATTCAGACTTTAATTGATACGAAGAAAATCAAAAAAGAGGATATCGAAGACGCCATGGTTCACCAGAAGCGTCGAGGAATTACCTTAGAAAAAGCTATTATTGAAAAGGGGTTTATTAAAGAAAAAGAATTACTCGTTCTGCTAGTCCGTGAATTAAATATCCCCTTCATCAATCTTTCAAAGTATAGATTTGACCCCGCTCTTAAAGAAGTCATTCCGGAACGTATAGCCCGGCAGTACCAGATCATCCCACTATCATTGCTGGAGGAAACTTTAACCATCGCTGTTTCTGACCCGCTGAATGTCTTTATCGTCGATGATTTAAAAAATATTACCAGTAAAGAAATTGAAATCGTCATGAGCACGAATGACGAAATCCTTAAAGTCATTGATAATTTTTACGGCGCAAAAGCTGAGACTACTGTTACGGATATCAGCAAGGATATTATCGTCGAGGATTTTGAAATTATCTCCGAAAATGGGGAAGATGAAAATTTAGATAGTTCGCTTGATGAAAGTGAAAAGGCTCCCATCATCCGTATGGTCAACTTAATTGTCCGGGAAGCCATTAAACAGCGTGCTTCAGATATTCATATGGAACCCAAAATGAACTGCATGAAAGTCCGTTATCGTATCGATGGGATTCTTAATGAGATCTTAGATATTCCCAAAGAGAATCAGAATGCTATTATCGTCAGAATTAAAATCATGTCGCACCTCGACATTACGATGAGCCATGCGCCGCAGGATGGCCGCTTTAAACTGAAAATGGCGAATAAGGAAGTAGACTTCCGGGTATCCATGCTGCCGACGACATTTGGTGAAAAGATTGTTATGCGGATTCTCGATAAAGGAAGTCTTTCTGTAGGGCTCGCAGGCTTGGGATTTACGCCAAAAGCCTTGGCCATTCTCGAAGAGGCTACGGTAAAGCCTTTCGGAATGATGCTGGTGACAGGGCCGACGGGAAGCGGCAAATCCACGACATTGTATTCTTTGATCAACAAGTTAAATTCCGTCGAGAAAAATGTAATTACCGTCGAAGATCCCGTCGAGTATTTGATTGAAGGTTTGACGCAAATTCAGGCTCGGCCCGAAATCGGTCTTACTTTTGCTGAAGGATTAAGGGCGATGTTACGTCAGAGTCCCGACGTGGTCATGGTCGGAGAAATTCGCGACGGAGAAACAGCGGATATTGCTATCAAGGCTTCGTTAACCGGCCAATTAGTTTTTTCTACGCTGCACACCAATGATTCCGCCAGTGCGCTGACCCGTCTGATCGACATGGATATCGAACCTTTTTTGGTTGCCTCCAGTGTTTTTTTAATTAGCGCTCAAAGATTGTGCCGAAAAATTTGTCCGGTATGCCGTACGGAAATCGAAGTGCCTAAAGATTTATTAAATAATCTTCACTACACACCGGCACCTGGCGTAAAATTTTATAAAGGAAAAGGGTGTGATAAATGCCGCCAGCTCGGTTATCAGGGGCGCATGGGAATAACCGAATTATTAGAAGTGGATGATGACATCCGATTACTTCTTCTGAAAGGAAAGTCTTCCGACGACATCAAAGACTTTGCCAGAAAAAATAAAGAAATGCGCACCTTATTTGAGGACGCTATGGAGAAATGTGTTGCGGGGCAGACTACTTTAGATGAGGTTTTACGTATTACGAGCAGTGATTAATTTACTTTCATTCTTTCTTTCAAAGACAAAATTTAGTGTTAAAATATTTAAGAAAAATAAATGGGCATTGCCAAGTGTTATTTATGGGTTATAGTTTAACTAGTTGTTTGCCAACCTTTGCCGCAGCGGTATTTCTTAATTTCTAAGTAAATCATATGGCCACGTTCAAATACATAGCAAAAAATCAGGATTCAAAAACCGTAACCGGAAAGATTTCAGCGGATAATAAAAATACGGTCATTGAAGAGCTGCGTAAACGCAAATTTGTTATTATTTCAATTAATGAAGTTAAAGAGGCTAGCGTTACTAAAAAGAAAAGTTCTTTTGGTAGCAAAAAAGTTAAGCCCGATGAAATCGTTATTTTCGCCCGCCAATTTGCGACGATGGTCGACGCCGGTATTCCCATTGTTCAAGGTCTAGACGCTCTGCAAGAGCAAGTCACTCATCCCATGTTTAAGAAGGTATTAGGAATTATCACCGAAGATATTTCTCATGGAAGCAGTTTATCGGTATCGTTTTCCAAACATCCGCAGGTCTTTGACACTTTGTTTGTGAATATGGTTAGAGTCGGTGAAACGGGCGGTGTGCTCGCTCAGGTACTTGACCGTGTTTCATTCTACATGGAAAAGACGTTGCGGTTACGGCGTAAAGTTAAGTCGGCCATGATTTATCCGGCGGTCGTTGTATCGATGGCCATTCTTATTACGATTCTTTTATTGGTTAAAGTTGTTCCTACATTTGCGGGAATTTATGCATCGCTTAATTCTGAACTTCCGCCAATCACTCAACTTCTCATCGGTATCAGTGAGGGTTTAAAGAAATATTTGATTTTTTTGGTCATCGGGATTGTGATTATTGTCGTTTTAATGCAGCAATGGCATAAAACAAATAAAGGTGCGGTGGTGATTGATGGGGCTTTACTAAAGCTTCCCATATTTGGGACCTTGCTTCGTAAAGTAGCTATCAGCCGGTTTAGCCGAACATTAGCTACTTTAATTCAAACGGGAGTCCCGATTCTCGAATCGCTGGATATCGTCGGAAAAACGATCGGAAATAGGGTGTTGGAGCTTGTTATAGATGAGGTCAAAAATAATGTGCGAAGCGGAGAAAGTATCGCGCCGCCATTGTCTAAAAGTAAAGTATTTCCGCCAATGGTAACACGCATGATCGCTATCGGCGAGAAGACCGGGCAGCTAGAGAAAATGCTTCTTAAAATATCAGAGTTTTACGACGACCAAGTGGACGCGGCCGTTGAAGGTTTAACAAGTATTATAGAACCTTTAATTATTGGGGTCTTGGGTATTGTCATTGGGTTTATTGTTATTGCGCTTTTCATGCCAATCATGAACATAACGAAGTTAATTTAAATTTATGAAAAGAAAATTGAATATAATTATTTTTGTTTTTATTACAGCTGTCATGCTGGTCAAAGCAGTGTTTGCTGAAACAGATTGGCATGTGCCGTCTCAAGATTCACTATCCATAAGTCTCAATGGACTTAGGCAAAGCGCACAAGACATGGCGGAAAGAAATAATTGGCTTAAATCTGAATTAAATGTTTTGGAAATGAAAATAGAATCATATCAAAAACAAATGAGTGCTCCGTATGGCCAAGAGAGAAACAAAGATATTCAATTACGCGCTGAAAATGCTGTTTGGCCTAAACTTGAAGAAAGAATGATTTCAAAATCTCAGGAAGAAGAAAAGCTTTTAAAAGAAGTGGCTTTGGTCACTAGCGAGATTCAACAGCTGAATAAACTTATCATGCAGGAACAAGACAAGCAGGTTGCCCCGGCTGAACCTGAGGAAGTGAAGTTGGCCGTTCTTCAAGCTTCTGTAAAAGATTTGCAAAACCGGATTAAAGCTTTTAATAAAGATCATTCTAAGTCATTAGGACGTTTAGATATTTTAAAAGAAAAAAACGCATTGCTTAAGCAGAAAGTCACTTTATTGACGGATTATTACGAGAAAGCCGAAGCGAACAAAAAGGAAATATCGACAGACCTTGAGGGTATGGATGGCAAAAACGCAAAATTAATCGAAGAGATCAATAAAGAAATCTCAGAGTTGCGGACTGAAGGAGATTCATTAGATGGAGTCTTAAAAGAGGCAAACAATAAAATACATGAAAAAAGGATAGATTTTAATATTACGGAAGAAGAAATTGATCTTTTAGGGGATAATCTACATTTTATGGAAAAAGAGAATAATGTTCTTAAGGAAAAGGTTAACCGCGCGGAAGAAAATCTAAAAAAGTTTGATCAGTCCGCTCACAATTAATTTCGACTTATTTGACAGTTGAATAGACAGGTGTTATACTTCGATTGTAGTACGATTTGTCCAAGTGACAAAGGTAAACCATCCGAAAGGTTGGGACACAAAGCTAAAGGGCCCTCCGCGTAAGCAAGGGTAGCCAGTTGCCGAGTCCAGGTATCTAAAGAAAGATACCATAACCTATTTTCCGGATGGAAAATAGGTTTTTTTTTGCTCTTTTGAAAAAAATGGATATTCGATTGACGGTAATTAAATACATGTGTAGAATTTAGACGTTATTTAATTTTAATCGAGCCAATAGGTTACAAATAATTCAGCAAATGATCAAACGTCATTTTCTTATCTTCTCCGCTGGGTCATATGTAGCTGTTGGCTCTAATCCCAAGGAGGAATGAAATGAAGAAACTAAACAAACAAGGTTTTACGCTGGTGGAAATTATGATCGTAGTCGCGATCATCGCTCTACTGGCCGCTATCGCGATCCCGAATTTACTGAGAGCTAAACTTTCAGCTAACGACGCATTAGCACAAAGTACATTACGTACATTGTCAACGTCATCTGAAACCTTCGCCACAGCGAACAATGGTAGTTATCCATTGGACATGTCTTCATTGACAGGGGCTACCCCGCCTTACTTGCAAGAAGATTTCTGTGATGGCGTCGCGCGAAGTGGTTATACATTTGCTTGTACAACCATGAATGCGGGTGCTTATACCTTCACGGCTTCTCCTGTAACGCTTGGTACTTCAGGTACGACAGTGTTTACAATTGCAACAGGTGGCGTTTTAACACCGTAATTGTTGTAGTTAGTTCAGTCTGTTAGTCAAGAAAGGGGGGCATCAATAAAGTATTGAGTCCCCCTTTCTTGGGTATGGATTATGTGAAATTATGAAAAAATTAAATTTCAGACATGAAATAAAAGGAAATAAAGGATTTGCTTTAGTCGAAGTAATGATTGCGGCAGTAATTATGGTCCTCGCTTTTGTCGGAATACTGGTCACCTACATAAAATGTATGGAGCTCAACGAAATGTCTCGAAATAAATCAAATGCCATCCGAGTTTCAAAAACAAGAATGGAAGTCATCAATAATGGCAATTTTAGTCAATTAGTTACTAATTATCACCGCGTGGCTTTTTTCCCGTTTGGCGGTGGTACTTCGGCCGGAGTCTCCTATGTGACCCTTGTTAATCCTAGCCTGGCTCAAATAACCGTTTCGTATTGCTGGAGGCAGAAGAATGGTTTATTTGTAGGAGAAGACGTAGACTTAGATGGAAACCTTGATCCTGGTGAAGATACAAACGGGAACGGAATCATTGATTCTCCTGTTCAACTGGTGACGTATAGATATGATGACTAATAATTATTTAAAAAAATCTAGATATGTAAATTTGAATTCCAACATGGGATTCAGCATTCCTGAGCTCATGGTAGCCATAGCGATTTTTATTGCGATGATGGGCGGAGTGTATATGTCGATGGCGGCTGGGCAGGATAGTTGGGGTACTACGTCCTTACAAATTGAGCTGCAGCAAAATTTAAGATTAGCTTTGGAAAAAGTGTCAAAAGAGCTAAGAGAAACCGGTTCGAATAGTGCCGGAAGTATGATGGTCACCATTAACAATAACACCGGTGTTAATAGTTCAGATGTTATTAAATTTTTTATGCCCGTTATTTGCGAATCAGGAGATTCGATTATTGATAGCAATGGTAACGTGGCTAATTGGGGCGCGCCACTTACTTGGGGCTGTACAAGTTCAACGTGCATGGATGCCGATAATGATTGTTCAACTGTTGATTATAGTTATTTAGAGTATGCACTTAACAACAATAATCAGCTTGAACGACGGGTTCG
The DNA here is from genome assembly GCA_018062515.1 of Candidatus Omnitrophota bacterium. Taxonomy (GTDB): domain Bacteria; phylum Omnitrophota; class Gorgyraeia; order Zapsychrales; family Zapsychraceae; genus JAGOSC01. The sequence continues at coordinate 2,214 of JAGOSC010000073.1, read as the reverse complement.
TAATGCGGCCGATGCAGTAGTCAGGACGGATATTCTCGCGCAAAGGATTTCTAATTTTCAAACAGTACTGAATAATAATAATACTGAGATTACAATCACCGCAACTGCTTTAGGTACGTCCATTAAGAGAAGAACGATTACAATGACTGATAATATTGCCGTGTTCTTAAGAAATAGGGGGTAATCCAATGAAAATGAATAATGAAAAAGGGGTTGCATTAATTGTATCGTTATTTGTTGTTGTCGTTCTTTTAGGGATGAGCGCGGTTTTTATTCTTCGGTCCGTCTATGAAAGCAGAATTGTTCAAAAAGAATTGGACATGGCCAAGTCCTTTTATATAGCTGAAGCTGGTTCAAAAGCCGCTTTAGATGGATTAGACACAATCATCAATACTCATATGCTTAATACAGTTAACGCAACAAACCCGTCAACGCTTGTGTCACAAACGAGGAGTTATGTGACAGCTCATGACGGGATAACCTTCTTAATCAATTATGCAAAGAATAGTGGTGTACCGGTTTTGACATTGACTGGCACGGATGCCAACTATATTCAATCCGCTGCATTGGGTGGTGGAAATTATCAATATGACATTAGAATTTCTGAAAAAACGGATCCTGTTACGGTTACAGCGGACTCTTGGGACTTTCCTTTTAATTACAGGATTGTAGCCAGTGGGGCCGCCAATGGATTGGATAAAGATGTTGTTTTGTCCGGGGATTTTACGGTGCGTGTTCAGAGAGACAATTTCGCAAAATACGCATTATTTACGAATCAGCAAACATTGCCCGACGGAACCACGAACGTTTGGTTTACCGATAAAACAAATTTTGCTGGGCCTTTGCATACCAACGGAAGATATAATATTGCGATGAATCCCAGCGGGATTTTTGATGGAGTGGTAGCCCAAGTGGATCCTATGGCACGTTTCTATAATGGCGGTTCACCTATTCTTTTAAATGATTATCATAATGGTACGATCGACGTCCCGACGTTTAATTCCGGATTTACCCGTAATGCCAGCGCTATTTCTTTATCCTCAGCTTCCGTTCAGGCAAATTATGTTGATCAAGTTAGGGGAACGGCAACTATTTCTTCAAACGGCGTATATGTTCCCAACAATGGAACAAGCCTTACCGGTGGGATATATGTTCAAGGTAATGGTAATGTCACTTTGTCCGTCGATGGAAGCGGAAATCAAGTTTACAATGTTGTTCAAGGGGGAACGCAAAAGATTATTACAGTCAACAGATCAACACATCAAACGACAGTCAATCACGTCGGAGTCTCAACAGTAACTTATGGTGGAGCTCCCGATGGAGTGGATGGTGTGGGCACGGCCATTTACGTGCATGGAAATATCAGTAGTTTATCCGGAACAGTTCAACAAGATACGCCGGTAACAATTTCAAGTAATAATGATATGATCATCACCAATAATCTTAAATATCAAAGTTATACTCCGGCGACGGGCACACCTGGTACAACCGGTTATATTCCACCGAGTGTCCCAGCCACTTCCGAAAATCTGTTAGGGTTGGTTACTTGGAATGGGAACGTCCGCATTGGAACAGCAGCTCCGAATAATGTGGAAGTGCATGGGACAATTCTCGCCAAGAGTGGAATATTGGCCGTCGATGATTATACCAACACATCGGTTGGCAGTCGTGGCGTCGCAACATTATTAGGTGGAGTCATCCAGAATTTTTATGGAGCCTTCGGTCAGTTTAACGGAGGTACTGGTACGCAAATATCCGGATATGGCCGTAATTTCGTTTACGACGACCGTATGGCCGTCGGAAACGCGCCGCCATATTTCCCCTCGCTCAACACATTTATTGCTTTTACAAATGATATCACGGACAAAATGATTTGGCAGGAAGGTACTTAATGAAGAAGGCTAAACAAAACAATATAGCCAACACGCTGATTATCATTGTCGTCATGACGGGCTGCATTATTTTTATGGCTAATACCTGGGTGTCGAGTGAGATGGAGGACACCCGGAAAATCACTGCGCCGGCTAATCCGCTTCAAACTGCACAATTGAGTAAACCGCCACGTAACAATTCCCGAATTCAAGATGAATCAGATATGGATTTTGATGCTCCTAAATCCGAAAATAAATTAGCAGCCGCTCCTAAAAAAAAGCGGCAGAAAATAATTTATGAAATTCCTCTTGATGATGTAAATTTAGTGCAATAGTATATATG
>JAGOSC010000029.1 GCA_018062515.1 Candidatus Omnitrophota bacterium | reverse complement strand
GCGCGAATGTTACGCCCGCCGGTACTATCATAATCATCATTGCAAAAACCCATATAATTAAAATCTTTTTCATTACCATAACCCTCCTGCTTTTATCAAAAAATACTCCGCGGCTATTAAAAGCACTAGACCGCAGAATTGTTTTATACGCACTAACCAATAGCCTGATTTTGGCAAATTACTAATGAGTCCACTAAATGTCCCGACGAGAATCAAAGATGTCCCAACGCCATAGGCAAAAACAAACATCAACATTACACCATAATAAATATTCTGCTTAGACGCAATAAAACCCAATAAAGTTCCCAAAGCCGGAGAAAGACATGGCCCGACGACGAGGCCTGAAGCCATACCAAATAAAATCACCGCCCAAATATTTTTTGGTTTAGTTTGATGATTTTTTGCCTGTCCGATTGTCGGTAAAGGAATAATATCAAACATGACTAAAGCAAAAATAATTAAGAAGTTAGCGACGATCAAAAAAACAATAGGATTATTCTGAATGGATCCAAACAATTTTCCCGACAATGCCGCGAAAATAGCCAAAGCGCTATAGGTGATGGCCACTCCTAAAACGTAAAACAGAGAAATGACAAAGCCCATTCTCTTTGTGCCTTTCGTATTCGCCCCGGCGATAAAACTCGCGGTAATCGGCAAAATGGGATAAATGCACGGCGTAAAACTGACCAAAACACCGCTCCAGAAAACAATAAGGATTTCTAATGGATTACCAGTAATTTGCATAGGACCAATTTAAGTTAATTTCGAATATATAAATTCTAAATTCAAAACAATATCGAATGAGTAAAATAATAAATTCAAAAGTCTATCCACATTTTTTGATAATTGCCCCAAATATGCACATTAATTCATGTGATTCTTGATATAACATTTGTTGTTCTTTTCTTAATTCATTAATTTCGCCAAGATTAATTAAGCTAAGCCAATACTTGCTTTCTTTGGCTTCTTTCTTGGAAATTTTTAACTTCATGACCAAATCTTTTTTTCCAAGTGATTCATTGGCTTCAATATAATTAGCTCCAATAGAACCCGAAGATCTCAATAATTGTTTTCCGTCTTCATTATTAGCTAATGTTTTTGGAATTTTGTTTATAAATACTCTTACATTTTTTGCAAACTTCAAAGTTCTTTCTTCTAAATCATAAGCTGTTTTATTTTCTGCTTGAGCCATAGCTTTCCCTTTCTTGGGAAATCAAGTGCGCTCATATTCTGAACAAAGGGGAAATTGTGTTTTAGAAATTCTTATTTGTTTAGTTTTTCGGTATTTGGATTTCGATATTATTGAATTTTTATTTTGGTTGAAGAAATTCCTTCGGAGCTTTTTCGAAAGTAAACTGTCCCGTCGTATCGTCGAAGCCTTCAATCTTAGGGATAATAATTTCCCGGTCAAATTTACTAAAATCAAAACCGGGTTTGAATTCTTTGGGAAATTTATTGATACAACTCGGCACCAAAACCGATTCCTGCGTCGGAAGAAAACAGCGCGTCTGATTGGTGCAGCGTTTGGTTTCTTCAATAATGTCTTCAATATCTAATTCGGTTCCTATTCCTTCACGTATTCTCAGTAAATGCTCCGTGATGATGCGTGTTCCAGAATTACAAGGAATACATTGTCCGCACGACGACTGGGCGAGAAAATGCGAAAACATCCATGTCAAATCGACGATCCAACGGCTTTCATCATACACCATAAATCCACCTGATCCCAAACCAACACCATTCGTCCGCAATGTTCCAAAATCACAAGCCAAATCAAATTGATCCGGGGTCATGACGCGATTAGCGACGCCGGAAAATACGGCTTTAAGAGGATACCGCCCGACGGGACCGCCGCCTAAATCATAAAGCAATTCTCTCATGGTCATTCCTAAAGAAATTTCATACATGCCTGGCTTCTTGACATCTCCGGTCAGAGAAATAATCCCGGTCCCCGGCGTATCTTTTGACCCGCGGGACTTGAACCAATCAATTCCATTCTTTAAAATTAACGGCAGGTGGCTCATCGATTCAGCATTATTGACAACGGTTGGATTATTTTCCGTCGGTGACCAATTGATTCCGACGAGAAATGGAGGAAAATTACGCGGCATTGGATCGCGCCCGTCGATAACTTCTAACAACGCTTTTTCTTCACCAAATAAATATTCATCCGGGCCGAGCACGATTTTCAGAAAGCCTGGCTCAGCAAGGCCGGCTTTTTCAATTTCTTCTAAGGCTTGAGTGATTCGAGGCACGATGGTTTTAAATTTCATCTTGGTTCCGACGACAGCGTATTCAGCTTTAACGGCGTGCGCGGCAATTAACATGCCTTCAAACATCAAATAGGGATTTTTACCGATAAGATAACGATCTTTATATGTACCAGGCTCACCTTCGGCAAAATTACAGACCACATATTTCTTATTGGCCGGCTCTTTATAAACGGTGTCCCATTTAATTCCCGTCGGGAATCCGGCTCCGCCGCGTCCGCGCAAATTCGCCTGCGTGATGAATTGGATCAACTGTTCACTGGTCATTTTCTTTGCGATTGCCAGACCTGTAAATCCGCCCTGGGCTATGTATTCCTGCAAAGACTTGATCGGTTTTAAATCCTGCGGTAATAATACTCTGGTTTCTATTCTTGCCATCGTTTTTACCTCGTCGTTAAGGAATTAAATTGACACATAATTATAAAGAATTTTCTGATTTAATTTCTTTCGCTTCAGTGACATAAAAGAAGTTTTGAAAAGGAGGATCAGATTCTATTTGAAAACCGGCAGTGGCTCTTCCTTCTATACCTGTGCCCTTCTCCATTTTCTCATATCCATATAACTCGTATCTCAAACCAACTACTAATTTCTGGCCAATAAGGGGCTTAAGGTCTAATGTAATAATTTCTGGAACAGATTTACCGTTAATTTTTTCAACATAAAAAATATCATCGCTTTTTGTAAAATCCTTGCCATTTATCTTTTTTAACACTCCCTCTACTGTTACAAATTCACCAAATGGGAGATTTAATTCACCCAACACATGATCATTTGACCTCAAATCATTTACAGAAATATCCTGTTTATCTTCCGCAAAACACGGTGAAACAGAAATGAGAGACATAACAATTAGCAATATAAATTTCATACATTTTCCTCCTTACACATTAATACCCCAAACTCGGGCCGAGCCATTTAAAAGCGACCCATTATTCTTCACTTTTATACTGCGACACCATCACTTTTGTTCCTAAATTTATTTCCCTCGGGAATATATAAACGACATGATGGACCATCCGGCGGAGTATAACATCTTCGAAAAAGCAATTTATCAAGCCATGTAAGATAATTACATTGACCGCATCGATCAGCATATCCTCCCCCAAAAATCCGGCCTTGCGGTGCACTTTTTGTTATAAAACGGCCGTCTGTCGTATAATAAGTTAATATTATCGTGAAAATACCGACAAGAAACTTTATTCTTACACTAATTTTAGGCGCGTTTTGTTCCCAAATCCAAAAAATCAACTGCATAATTAAAAAAATACCATACGTCACTATAAGTAACGCTCCAACCCAGTTAATATTTTCGGATTGCTGAAAAAGCACAGACGATGAAAAAATGCAAACTAAGATAGATAATATAAAAACTGCATGGATTAGCCATATTATTCTGTTGTTTTGTGTCTTTATCATTCTTAATATCCCAAACTCGGCCCGAGCCATTTTTCCATCAGTGATAAATCCATGTCTTTGCGCTGGGCATAATCAATGACCTGATCTTTGCCGATCAGATCAAGCGTAAAATATTTAGCCTCAGGATGCGCAAAATATAAGCCTGACACTGACGAGGCTGGTATCATAGCATAACTTTCCGTTAACTGAATACTAGTATTTGACTTAACTTGTAACAGGTCAAAGAGTAATGGTTTTTCCGTGTGATCGGGTTGGGAAGGATATCCGGCCGCCGGTCGAATGCCTTGGTACTTTTCACCAACCAATTCTTCCAGGCTTAAATTCTCATCTTTGGCATATCCCCACCATTCTTTTCGTACTTTTAAGTGGATTAATTCGGCAAAAGCTTCGGCCAATCGATCGGCCACGGCTTTAATCATAATACTTTTATAATCATCATGGTCTAATTCAAACTTTTTAGCCAACTCATCCACACCAAGTCCTGTCGTAACCGCAAAGGCGCCGATATAATCTTTGATTCCCGATGATTTAGGCGCAATAAAATCAGATAAAGAATAATGCGGACGATTATCTTGGCGAACCGCTTGCTGCCGTAAGCCATGAAACACAGTTAAAATGCGGTCGCGTTTTTCATCAGCATAAACTTCAATATCATCCCCAACGCTGTTCGCTGGATAAAGACCAACAACGGCATTGGCTTTAAGCCATTTGTGACGAATAACATCGTCAAGCATAGCATTGGCATCGGCGAATAATTTGGTCGCCTCTTCACCCCATTTAGGATCGGTTAAAATTTTCGGATATTTTCCTTTTAATTCCCACGTCGGGAAGAACGGCGTCCAATCAATCAGCTTACGGATTTCACTTAAATCATAATCCTTTATTGTCTTCGTACCAAAGAATGACGGCTTTGATATTAGAACATTTTTCCAATCACTTTGAGGACCTTTTTCTCTCGCTTCGCTTAGTGATAATAATTTTCGTTTTCCGTGCGAGGCGGAAAAATCAGCCCGCAGTTGATCATATTGAGCCAATGTTTTCTGAACTAAAACGGGTTTGGTCTTTTCATCCAATAAATTTGAACAAACTCCGACACAGCGGGAGGCATCTTTCACATGAATCGTAAAACCATTTGGATATTTCCCAGAAATTTTAACGGCTGTGTGATTAGCCGACGTCGTCGCGCCGCCAATTAAAAGCGGCATTGTGAATCCGAGGCGCTGCATTTCACTCGCTACGTATGTCATCTCTTCCAGCGACGGAGTAATTAATCCACTTAAACCGACCATATCCGCTTTTTGTTTTATTGCTTCATCTAAAATTCGTTCACACGGCACCATGACGCCGAGATCAACAATTTCATAATTGTTACACGCCAGAACAACACCGACGATGTTTTTACCGATATCATGAACATCGCCCTTAACGGTGGCCATGATTATCTTTCCCGCAGCCTTAACCACGCCCTGTTTTTCCGCCTTCAAAAAAGGATCCAGATACGCGACGGCTTTTTTCATAACGCGCGCACTTTTGACCACCTGTGGCAAAAACATTTTTCCTTCGCCGAATAAATCTCCGACAATGTTCATCCCATCCATCAATGGACCTTCAATGACGAGAATCGGTTTACCATATTTTTTACGAGCTTCCTCTGTGTCTATCTCAATAAAATCGACAATACCTTTCACCAGCGAATGCGCGAGTCTTTTTTCCACCGGGTCTTGCCGCCACGCTACATCAGCTTCTATCGTTATTCCGCCGCCTTTAACCGATTCCGCGAACGTGACAAGTCGATCCGTCGCATCTTTGCGACGATTAAGAAGAACATCTTCAATTAATTCTAATAAATCTTTAGGGATCTCGTCGTAAACCGTGATCATACCGGCGTTGACAATACCCATATCCATACCAGCCTTGATAGCATGATATAAAAAGGCAGAATGTATCGCTTCGCGCACCGGATTATTTCCGCGGAAAGAAAAGGAAACGTTGCTCACACCACCGCTGATTCGACAATGCGGAAGTTTTGCTTTTATCCGTCGAGTCGCTTCAATAAAATCAACGGCATAATTATTATGTTCCTCAATTCCCGTCGCTACGGCAAATATATTTGGATCAAAAATAATATCTTCCGGCGGAAAATCAACGACTTCCGTCAAGATTTTATATGCACGCGCACATATATCCACTCGTCGATCAATCGTATCGGCTTGGCCTTTTTCATCAAAGGCCATGACAACCGCAGCAGCTCCATAGCGTTTAACTTTAATGGCCTGTTCAATAAAAGCTTTTTCGCCTTCTTTTAAACTGATGGAATTAACAATCGATTTTCCTTGAACACATTTCAAACCAGCCTCGATGACCGACCATTTCGATGAATCAATCATAATTGGCACGCGGGAAATATCCGGTTCAGCGGCGATGAGATTTAAAAAACGTACCATAGCTTCTTGCGAATTCAACATCGCCTCATCCATGTTGATGTCAATAATCTGCGCACCGTTTTCAACTTGTTGACGAGCCACAGACAAAGCTGCGTCGTAATTCCCAGCCAAAATCATTTTAGAAAACTGTATGGATCCCGTAACATTCGTTCGTTCACCAATATTAATAAAATTGGTATTCTCCGTCATATTGAGGGCTTCTAATCCGCTGAAACTGGTCAATACAGGTAATTGCGGACGTTTCCGAGGGGCAACGTTCTTGACAGCGTCGACGAATGCGCGAATAAAATCCGGAGAAGTTCCGCAGCATCCGCCTAAAATATTAACGAAGCCACTTTCGGCAAATTCTCTGACGAGCGGAGTCATAATTTCCGGTGTTTGATCAAAACCTGTTTCAGCTAAAGGATTAGGCAAACCAGCATTCGGGTAACAGCTGACATAACATGGCGCTAATTTGGAAAGTTCTTTGATATACGGTCTCATATCGCCAGCGCCTAGTGCGCAGTTTAAACCGATGGACAATGGTTTAGCATGTTTCACCGAAATCCAAAATGCTTCCGCCGTCTGTCCGGACAATGTACGTCCACTGGCGTCGGTGATTGTTCCGGAAATCATGAGCGGAATAGAAATATTTTTTTCCGCACAATATTGATCAATAGCAAATAGCGCTGCTTTCGCATTCAATGTATCAAATATAGTCTCGACGAGTAAAAGGTCAACACCGCCTTCGACGAGAGCCTTCACTTGTTCGCCGTATGCCGCGGCTAATTGATCAAATGTAATATCACGTCCGCCGGGATCATTGACGTCTTTCGATAAAGTTGCGGTTTTTGTCGTCGGGCCAATAGCGCCAGCAACGAAACGAGGCTTATTAGGCGTTTTGCGTGAATAGTCATCCGCGGCTTTTCGGGCGATTTGAGCCGACGCGATATTCAGTTCATGCACCAAATTCTGCATGTTATAGTCGGCCATACTAATGGCATTGGAATTAAAGGTGTTAGTCTCAATAACATCACTTCCAGCTTCAAGATACTGCCGGTGAATTTCATCGATAATGTGCGGTTGAGTCAGCGATAATAAATCGCTATTATTTTTTAAATCAGTAGGATAATTGGCAAAACGCTTCCCGCGGAAACCAGCCTCATCCAGCTTATAACGCTGGATCATCGTTCCCATCGCGCCGTCTAAAATGAGAATTCTCTGGTCTAATAAATCACAAATAGGATGTTGTTTCAATTTTTTCATAAAATTATTTTTCTATGCTTCCATTCACCCATTGATAAAATCTTGCCGCGCATTTCACCATTTCATCAGCGTCATTTTTTCGAACATTCCGGGATTCATACTGAACCATATTTTTTCGCATAATAACCTTACGCAATTGTTTGGACTTTTCATCGGCATCCTCAATGGTCAATCCGGCGACCAAATCGCAGACATCCAAATGATCCTGAGAAATAGATCGAAGGCCTTTTTCAAAAACGCATATAGCATCGGCTGAAGAAATCACACATTGAACCGCTAACGTCGCGGCGGCGTTCCAATTCGACGCGTGAAAAGCCGCCAGCATTTGATCATAATTATCCATAGCTTTTTTTAAATAATCCATGGATACAGATTTATGTTCCTGCCTGATTTTACGCTCGCCTGACGCCACCTTAAATCTCCAGAGGTTCCTTTCCATACAAAACAGCATAAGATTTCATCAGAGTTGAGACCGGGGCCAAATTTCTTTTCAAACGGCTCTTGAACTCGGTTACTGGTTTTATATAAAGATCCAATTGTACTCCAAAATAAGCCCTGAATTTACCAGTAATAGACGAAATAAAAATATCGGAAACTTTTTTTACATCGGTTGTTTTCTCGACGATAACAGCGATATCAACATCACTTACTTTTCTGGCTTCATGCCTTTGGACACTGCCGTACAAAATCAAAGAAACAACAGCTTGTTTAAGACGGGCTTGTTTAAGTTCTTTGACCAGAAAATCACCAATTTCATCATTGACGCTTCCTTCCGTCTCAAAAAGAGGACGGATTATTTTTTTTACAATACGATCGTCTTCGTTTAAGGTATAGATATGCTGTTTACCGATCACTTCCAGATTAAGAATATTACGGCCATTCAGGTCTTTTAAAGATTCATGGGTGGACGGTACTGAATAGCCCGATAATTTGGCTATTTCCCGTCCGGTGGCCTTAAGGCCTTTGCGGGAAGCAAACACCCGCAAAATGGCAAGTTTAGACGGAGAATCAATGATTTCATTAATATTAAAAGGCGATTGGATCATAGGCTATACTATTCTATACCTTACATCTGTTAGGTTAACCTTACATATGGACAAGTATACCATTATTTAAAACGGCGTCAATATTCTTCCTTAAACGTGTCTGTAGAAAACGTTCATATTCATCTTTGGCGCGCTGATATACTGTGATAACATATCAAATTATCAGCAGCCTTATATAAAAATCTTATGGAACAAACTTCTCTCATATTTTGGACTTTAGTAACCGGTATTATCAGCGCTTTAGCCACCGGTTTAGGCGCCATTCCTGTTCATTTTGTTAAGAATAATTCTTTAACCGTCCGCGGATTTGCGTCCGCCACCGCCGCTGGCATGATGATTTCCGCTTCGGTTTTCTCTTTGGCCCAAGAAGGCATCGCCCTCAAAGATCACTTTCCTTTATCTCCTTACATCGTCATTCTTGGGTTGATGTTAGGAGCCGCGTTTTTTCACTATACGGAAAAAAATTTTAGTGACCAAAGTTTTTATAAACATTATAAAAAATACGGATTTTCAAAACGTGGACTTTTAATTTTTATAGCGATGTTTATTCATTCTATTCCCGAAGGTATCGCGATTGGCGTAGCTTTCGCAACGGAAAATCTAAAATTTGGTTTAGTCATGGCCATCGCCATTACCGTGCATAATATCCCAGAAGGTATTGCCATATCTTTACCGTTAAAGGCAGAAGGCGTGTCGACGAGAAAATGCGCCTGGATATCTATTTTAACCAGCGTTCCTCAGCCGGTCATGGCCGTTCCCGCCGTCATGTTAGCGTGGCTTTTTCAACCTCTTCTTCCCATCGGATTGGGTTTTGCCGGGGGAGCTATGATTTATTTAACCATGTCCGAACTGATCCCATCCGCCATAGAAGACTGCGGCAAAAGTCTCACCGCCTGGGGAGTCATGATCGGATTATGCCTCATGCTTCTCATCACGACGCTACTGGATCTTTTGCCCGTTCATATTTAGTAAATAAAAAGGACATAATAATCGTAAAATTATTATGCCCTAGATTTTTCTTCAAGATTTATTCAATCGATAAAATCTTAATATCAAACTGCAATGTTTTTCCGGCTAAGGGATGATTAAAATTCAAGACAACGGAATTTTCTTTGACCTCCCAAACAACCGCCGGGACGACACTCTTATCCGGAGCTTCTATGTCTAAAACCATACCGGCCTCAGGCTTAAACCCATCAGGCAATGAAGTCTTGGGCACTTCGCGGTAAGCCTCTTCATTAATTTCACCGTAAGCCTCCACCGCCGGGACAATCACCGACCGTTCATCACCGACGATCAATCCCTCTAATCTGGATTCAAGACCGGGAATAATTTCACTCTTCCCCTGAGTATATTCAAGCGGAGTTTTTCCGACGGATGTTTCCACCATTTGGCCATCAATTTTCAATGTATAATCAAGTTTAACTTTCTTGCCGTCTTCAATCTTCATATCCTCTCCATTTGCAGCCGATATACCCGTACCCAAAATACTACAGACCAGAAACCACGCCAAGAACATTTTCTTCATGACTTTTCCTATTTTTTTACTTCTTGTTCAACTTTTAATAGGTCGATGCTTTTTTGTCTTTTTTCTTTGGAACGATACAGTAGCTTCCAAGGATTCATTTTTAAATCGTAGGTAAATTGATCAAGGTTTGTGCTGGATGAATGTAAGTTGGCAATCAATTCATCGAATTTGATTTGATTAACTTTGATTCGTTCATCAACATTAGTCGTTATGGAATTGACATTGGCCGCGCTGACATCCAAATTAGCGACGATGCGGTCAATCGATTCTTTATTTATGGTAAGGCGTTCGTTGAGATTAGCTGTTATGGATTTAATGTCCTTGGCAATGTCCTGTCCGTCGAGTAAAAGACGGTCAACATCCGCCGGATCCCTTCCTTCAATCACAGCGTCGGGCTGAAGATATCCATTTGCCGACGAGGCGGAAAGAAGGCCCACATATTTTTCTCCAAAGAATCCCATATTCTTGGCAAAAGCCGTTGTACCCGTCGCCAACTTGATGCTTTCCTCAACCCAAACCGTCAACTCAAGTCTGGTCACACTATTGTCTTCGATAATATCAATTTTATTGACCTTACCGACTTCAAGACCATTCAACATGACCGGCGCGTTCAGGCTAACTCCGTCGATATTCGTAAATCTAACTTTAACGGTGTAACCTTTTTTAGAAACGTTGAAATCACCGGACTTGATCGTTAAATAACCTAAAATAATAACCACCGTGGTGATCATAATCCCGATCTTAGCTTCATTGGAAAATTTCATAAATATTCTCCCATCTTAAAAAAATAAACTGGTTTTATGTGACGTGTATCGGCCCTTCAATATCGCCGTTAATAAACTGCTGAACAATTTCATTAGTCGATTGTTTGATTTCCTTCGGTGTTCCGACTTCTAAAAGTTTTCCTTTATAAACCATGGCAACACGGTCAGCAATGCGCCAAACGCTTTCCATATTATGAGTGACGACAATCGATGTTAAATTTAGTTTTTTAGTCAAATCCAAAATCAATTGATCGACGACGTGACAGACAACTGGATCAAGACCCGCCGTCGGCTCGTCGTAAAAAACAACTTCCGGGTCCATCGCAATTGCGCGCGCCACACCGACTCTTTTTTTCATACCACCCGATAATTCATTCGGATAATGTTTTTCAAATCCTTTTAAGCCGACTAAATTCAACTTCATCTTCGCGATAATGCTGATAATTTTAGAATCCAACTTTGTATGTTCTTTTAAAGGCAAAGAGACGTTTTCCTCGACGGTGAGAAAATCCAACAGCGCTGAAGATTGAAAGCTCATCCCGAAACGGCGTTTAATTTTTTCTGCTTCTTCTTTCTTAATGGAATGCAATTCTTGCTCTCCGAAAAAAACCGATCCTTTATCCGGCTTAATTCCGCCGGTCATAATCCGTAACAGCGTCGACTTTCCGCTTCCTGATCCGCCCATAATGACAAATGTTTCGCCCTTATTAATATCGAGATCAATATTGTTAAGAACAGTTCTTCCGTTGAAGACTTTCTGAATACCTCTAACTGATATAGCAACTTTATTCTCTGACATATTTTTTAGACATTCGTAAAATAGTAAATTCCCGTAATGACGGCATCGGCGAGAATAATCATAATAAAACTGGTGACCACACTGATCGTCGTCGCCCGCCCCACTCCGACGGCACCGCCGCTGGTTTTTAATCCCTGATATGCTCCGACCATACTGATCACAACAGCAAACACGAAAGGTTTAGTCAATCCGGTATAAATATCTTTGAGTGTTAAATAATCAAACGTCGTCTGCCAATAAAGGGCAGAATTGATTTTAAGGCTATACACGCCGATCACGTATCCGCCGAGAATTCCGGCAATATCACCAATCACCGTCAAACAAGGCAACATAACTAATAAGGCCAAAAATTTCGGAACCACCAAATACCGCACGGGGCTGATGGCCATCGTTTCAATGGCTTCAATCTGTTCATTAACTTTCATGGATCCGATTTCCGCCGTGATGGCTGCTCCAATACGTCCCGCGATAACCAAAGCCGTTAACACCGGTCCTAATTCTCGGCAAATGGATATGGCCGTTAGACTCGCCACATAAATCGTTGCACCCATCTTCGCTAATTGATATGACGATTGCATGGCCAAAACAACGCCCGTGAAGAAAGTCACAAAAATGACGATGATAATGGAGTTGAACCCCATAAAAACCATTTGAGAAAAAGCGGCAGAAGTATTGATCGGACGTCCTCGGAAGGGACCAAAAATAACCCAGTAAAATGTTTCTAAGGTTAACTTAATCGATTCAACGGCTGTCTCATAATAACCAATAAATGGACGGCCGATATGTTCAAATAGTTTAATCATACTAGTGAGTTTTATGACCGGATTGCACAATCTTGATGGTACGCAATAATTCTTCGCGATTGATGGGTTTGGTCAGGTAGGCATCGGCCCCCATCTGCATACCGATATTGATGTCTTCTAATTCGTCGCGCCCCGTGACCATAATAACTTTAATATCTTTTTGTTTTTCTTCATTTTTCAGTAACTGACAAAAATTGAAACCGTTGATCACCGGCATCATGACATCCAAAATTAAGACATCCGGACACTGATCCATAGCCATTTGCAGACCGCGGTCTGCTTCGCTAGAGGCGGTGACATTGTACTGATTCTCAATGAGAATACTGCTTAATAATTTTATTTCAACCGGATCGTCATCGACAATTAAAATACGCGTTTTTGAATTCATCGCTGTCATTAACCTTTCATTAAGAAACGTTAGAATTATTTAGTTTTAACTGAAGTTGAAGAGAAAAACTCTACGGATCTCTTAATAATTTATATATGAAGAATTATATCAGAGAGTTAGAAGAAACTAGAAGTAAAAGTGGAATTTTTTGAACAGTTATGTCCGTAACCCCGTGCCTTTTTTAAGAAGATGTAAATTTAGCCACATGAGAACAACTGCCAAAAAGACCAGGATAAAAAAACTGAAGCCGATACTGACATCCGAAAAACCATAAAATCCAAACCTGAATCCATTGACCATATAAAGGATTGGATTTAACTTGGACAATTGCTGCCACACATCCGGTAATACATGAATGGAATAGAATACTCCGCCGAGATAAGTTAATGGTGTGAGGATAAATGTCGGGACGATAGAAATGTCGTCGAACTTCTTAGCGAGAATTCCATTCAGCATACCCCCTAACGAAAAAACAATGGCCGTCAGAACAATAAAAGAAAAAATGATGAATATATGATGAATTTGCGGATGCGTAAAAAAAACCGAAACAGCAAAAACAAGTACGCCGCATAACACACCTCTTAATGCGCCGCTGATAGAATATCCGCCGATAATAACCCAATTCGGCGCCGGAGAAACCAATAATTCCTCGATACTGCGCTGGAATTTTGAACTGAAAAAAGAACCCGAAACATTAGCATAAGAATTATTGATGACTGACATCATGACCAGCCCTGGGACGATGAACGCCATATAACTGATCCCATTAATGTTTCCAATTTGCGATCCTATAAATTTTCCAAAAATGAGAAAATACAAAGATTGAGTTACAACGGGCGGAACCAAAGTCTGCGGCCAGATTCTGATAAAGCGCACGACTTCTTTCCGGACCAACGTATACAACGCGACGAGATTTTCTTGTTTAATCATCATATTATTTAATCAACTTTAGAAATAATTTTTCCATGCGATTGCCTTGCGGACGAAAGTCCTGAATCACCATTCCTAACTGACTGATATGGTTCACAAATCCCACGACGCTGTGGCCCTTTTGAATATCCATGGTGAAGGTTTGTTCATCGATTTGTTTGGCTTGATATATGGAAAGAGCATCCAGCGATTTTACGGAATCGACATGGACAACATACGTTTCCGATTCTATTAAATTAACTAATTTTCGTACAGAATCATTGGTGACAATCTTTCCATTTTTGATCATCGCCACATGCCGGCACATTTGTTCCACTTCTTCAAGATAATGCGTCGTCAGTAAAATTGTTAACCCCTTTTTATTTAGATCCCGCAGATAATCCCACATGCTGTGACGCAGCTCAACATCTACGCCGGCGGTGGGTTCATCTAATATAAGCAGTTTAGGACGGGTAATAAGAGCGCGGACAATCATAAGGCGACGTTTCATCCCTCCGGATAAAGTGCGCGACGGGACATTACGTTTTTCCCATAATTCCAATTGTTTTAACAATCGCTCCGCGTCAGGTAATGCGTCATCGCGTTTGATTCCAAAATATCCGGCTTGGGTTAAAACTATGTCGTGGACTTTTTCAAATTGATTAAAATTCATTTCCTGCGGGACGACGCCAATCATACGTTTACATTCATTAAATTGGGTATCTAGATCGTGGTCAAACACTTTAGCTGAACCGGAAGTTTTATTGACCAGCCCCGTTAAAATTCCAATGATCGTTGTTTTCCCGGCGCCATTGGCTCCAAGAAGAGCTAAAAAATCTCCGGCTTCCACGTCGAGATCAATACCTCTCAAAGCTTGTGTCCCATTGGAATAAATCTTTTTCAACTGATGAATGGAGATGGCTTTCGTCATAAGTTTGGAATTATAACATACATTTAGATGATCTATTTCTTATTTTATAGAGATAAATTTTGGAAACGTCTGCGGTTCTACGACGGCTAAGGTATCTTCCGGGAATTCGGACCAATCTTTCTCGTCGCTATTCGGGATACTTGAAGCCAAGACTGTCATTCTTTTTTTATGATCAAAACGATAAAACAAAGTATTTCCTTTTCGCATCACCCACACGGTTTTTCCGTCGCTCATAAAAAAATTTAGATAACGGTCCTGTTCTGGAATGACAGCATAAACCTTCTTCAGTGCCTCCACAATCCCTTTCTCGACATTATCATCATATTCTTTAATGGTTTTCATGATCAACATAAAATACAATTCAGAATCGATCCACGATTCCGGAGGATGATCATTACACACCGACGGAGGATGGGCTTTAAGAAAACCCTCTCCGATCAGACGGATTAATACTTCTTTCTTAATATCACCGTTGTGACCAAAGAGCCAGGTTTTATTGTTGTACGTAATTCGAAAAGGATGCGGATCGGCAACACCTTCAACACAGCCTGATGAAGCCCGGCGCAAATGCGCCATAATTATTTCGGGCTTAAGAACAGCCACGTATCTGACCGCATCGTCAAATTTAGGATCATCTTTCGATGCGCCTTGGCCACGTATAACAATCTCATCCCCGTGGTCGTAAAATCCGACGGACCAGCCATTGCGGTAAGTTTCTCCTAAATTTTTGAGTGAATTCGGTTCGCGGATAAGCTGATCGACGACATATTGATAATCATTATCAGAACCAACCGCGACCCAGAAACGGCAGGCCTCACTTGACCGCCCTATGAGAACAAAGAAGAATAAAAGGGCGATAAATCTTGTTTTCATTGAGAAGAATTTCTTCGGCGGGCACGTTCTTTTTTAGACTTGTTCTGATTCTTCAGCATACGTTCCTTTCTTCGCTCAAGTTTTTTTTCACGAAGAATGGCTTTTTTTTCTAAGTCACTTTTTCCGACCGTCGACATATAATCCGTAACCCGATTCCATTTAGTAACCCGATTTAAGTCACTCGGTTGTTGATACGACGCGAGGGCGTGAGCCGACGTCGTCGACAATACCATCAAAACAGCAATAACAAATATTTTATTTGGAACTCCCATCGATTCCTCCTCGCCCATGCGGGCTTTTTCGGGTCTTAACTTTATCAAGAATAACTTTTTCCTGTTTTCGCATTTGCTTCTGACTTTTTTTATTTCGCTTTTGTCTGGACTCAAATTCCCGGCTTGCCCGGCGGTTTTTCTGACGAGCATCTTTAATAGATTTTTTTTCTTCCTTATCTTTACCAACCGTCGCAAAAAAATCGGTCATACGGTTCCACGGTGTTACGCGATTGGGATCATCACTTGCCGACGCTGATCCGGCGACAGCCGTCATCATAAAAATCAAACTAAGAACGATGCATATTCTATTTTTCATTTTTATCTCCTATTCATAAATTTCTATCGTCGTATAATCTTGCTTATCAAATTCCAATTTCTTTATTCCCCAATTTAAGACTTCGCCCGTGTCTGCGTCGACAATCACGTGAAAAGGAACGATGGAAAAAAGCCCAAGAATCGTATGGCGTTTATCTTTAAAGAATAAAGTCCAACTTCGTTTTAACTCAACACCCGTACGGTCCGTCGGCAAAACAGCATAAATTTTCGGTGTCCCATTTTTGTACCAAATGGATTTCTTAATCTCGCGGTATGGTTCGATACTAATCAGCCGGTCATACAAACTGCGCCGGATGATAAAATCTTGAGCGATCAACGTGGCTTCCACCCGGTCAATACCGTCATCCTTGGTCACCGTCGACGCTAATTCTTTTATAGTGGAATGATCAAGGACGGGCGAACATCCAAGAATGGCTATGAGGATTATAATCCAATATTTTTTCATCTTTAAAGTATTATAAAATGAATCGATGGGACGTCAATGGAATTAGGCAAAAACTATGCGGAAAATTGAGGTCAATGATGACGGTGATGATGATAGGAATAACCAAAGCCGTAACCAAATGTCGGAGGATAATAAAATGGATCATAGACGCGCGGCTGATTCATGTAATCCATTCGAAGCTTGTCGGCCTCAGCTTTAAATTCAAGATATTTTTCGGTGGTAATTTGACCGTTCAGGCGTGCCTCTCTTAATTCATTTAAACGATCATTGTACCAAGCGTTCGTCCCCACGGCAGCCGTGCTGGCACAGCCCATTAATAAAAGACAAATCAGAATCCATTTGGCATTTTTCATGTTTACTCCCTTATTTTCATCAAACGGCCTTCCCAATTTTTACCACAACTCGGTCATTATAACAAAAAAATCCTCAACGACATCCAAAATAATTCTGAAAAATACATCTCTTCTGTATGAATAGCAATGAATAAATTAGCTAAAAACACCAAATAAATTCCATTCAGTTCATAAGTTATTATACTACAGCATTATGTGATTATTAACAACTCCGCCTAGACCTTGCCAGCGTACCTCTATATTTTATACTTTAATAACACTTTTGAATGGATTTATAGCGTTATTAACGGTCCGGCTTAGCCGGAAATTGGCGATTATTTAGCGAGGAATGAATGGAATGCGTATCTACAAGCGTTATGCGGCGATTATTACTTTAATTATTATCTCTTCTCAGATGGGCGCGTGGGCAAAAAATAGTTCAACCCTGGCAACACCGCAGCCTTACTCTGTTCAGGCTACTCCTCAAGAAATCGATAAGGTCTTTCTCGCTTTATTCCTTAAAAAACATAATATTGAATCCCTAGACCAGTACATCGTGTGGCTGCAGAAAAATGTTCATTATCAGCCTGATGGCAATTCCGATCAATGGTCCAATCCTATCCAAACCATTTTACGAAGAAATGGTGATTGCGAAGATTTAGCCTTTTTAAATTATGCAGTCTTAAATGCCTTTGGAATTGATTCAAAAGTCTTGGGAATTAAGAAAGATTCAGCGCACCATCTTTTCACCGTCTTTCAATACAAACAAAGAATGTTTGTATTTGATAACACGGACTGCATACAAACAAAAGCGCAAACCTTTGAAGACATTACGGTATTCTTATACGATAAGTATCACATTGATTATCTCTTAGAGGCCACCTTATATCCTAAATCTGCCTCTCTACTCTTGCCTAAAGAAAGAATACAAGAAATGGTACAGTTATCTCGTCATAAACGCGATAACGTGATGTAAGCTTTATTTTTTCTTTAATACACAATCAATATAATTAGGACTGTAATGGAGGACCTTGAAACTAAAATCAGGTAATTGGATTTTCTGCAGCTCATCGGCGAATTCAGCCGCGGATATATTCAAGGTGACAAAATATTGACCCACGCCTTCTTTCAAACCGATGTTGTCAATCGACTGAACGGAAGAAAATTCATTCTTTAATAAATAATTTAGATTGTCCTGTCGGTCTTTACTTAAGCCTCTTACGGCCAAAATCACTTCATTGTCATTTAACTGATAATTCTCGACGGATAAATCATTTCTGACAGGAATTTTACTATCATTTTTCTTGATATAAGACTTTTTATCAGCGAAGTCACTTTCTTTTTTCTTTTTAACGATATATTTTTGAGGTTTGGGTTGGCCATCAGTCGTTAATTCCACAATACGCGACTGTATCTCAATTTGTTCATCCGGATTATAATTCTTCCCCCTAATGATGGTAGGCCCATCCGATTTACCGGTATTGATCACAAAAAAATCATTGGAATATGTCGTTTGATCTTTCTCGAGAATGGACGTTTTATACTCAAATTTGTACTTCATATCACCGACAAATAGTCCGACGACTTGTATACGAAAATCTCTTTTCTCTCCGGGAACAAGCACATCCTCCGGCGCATCACAAGGCTTATCATCACATTGCCACTCATCCGACTTTTTTGTACAATCTTTAATAGAACACATTCCCAAGAAAGAAATCGGTTCTTTTAATTCATTTTTAATCATGACGATGACATCATCACCGGTTTTATATTGTATTTTATCTGTCCGGACAATGACACCGTATTCGGCCAATGCCGTCGCTGGAGTAAATAAAACGAGCAGCGCCAATAAAGAAACTAAGACAGTTGATTTGATCATTTTTAGGGATTCTTTACGAATTGATATTTCGAACAAAATTGCTAATGGATTGACGAGACATAAAACGCGAGATGAACAAAAAGAAATTATTCTTCACGCCGGGAATGGCCAATACTTTTCCTTTCATCATGGCCTTAAAACCAAATTCCGCCACGTCCTTGGCTACCGCCATATTACTCGCTCTGAAAAGACGGTTATTTTCGACACCCGCTTTCGTCTGAAAGTTTGTTATTGTCGGCCCCGGGCACAAACAGGTGACGGTCACTCCGGTCTTTTTTAATTCATTCGCCAGCGCTTGGGAATAACTTAAAATGTAGGCTTTTGAAGCGTAATATACGGCCATAAATGGGCCGGGATAAAAGGCAGCCGTCGATGAAAGGTTACAAATCCGTCCGTATTTTCTTTCCAGCATAAGCGGTAATATCAATTTGGTCAAATGAGACAAATTTTTGACATTGACCTGAATCATATCTTTTTCATTGTCCCATGATTGCCGCACATATTCTCCGCCATATCCAAAGCCGGCGCTGTTGATCAAAACTTCGACGAGCAACTGCCGATATCTGAGTTCTTTGACAATACCTTCCACTACATTTTCGAGTGATAAGTCTGCGGGCATCAGTATGACATTGATGCCATAAATCTTTTCAAATTCCTGTTTGATATCATTCAAACGATCCAAATTCCGGGCGATCAAAACCAGCTGATATTTCTCCCGGGCCAAAATCTTGGCAAATTCATACCCGATCCCCGACGAAGCTCCTGTTATCACCGCTGTTTTCATAGCTCACCTCACTGTATTATCGTACGTTAATCGTTCCTGCTTCGGATTTAATATCTACAAAAATTTGCTTGGCGTCAGATCCTGCCCATTCATTCTTATAAACAGCATCTTCTTTTTTAAATCCTTCAGCGACGATCTGGGCGCCCCTGACCGTCGTGACCTGTACGCCGACATTCTTCGGAAGATGAATACTTATTTCCCCCGCCTCATTGTCCATCCATAAAACCAAATCTTCTTTCAATTTACTCGTCGACAAATCAATGTCTAATTTTCCTTTTTTATTAAGAAGCCTAAAAAAAGTCAGATTCATATCATTCAGATTAATTTTTCCGTCTCCTTTGCCAAATTCGATGCTCAACTCCGTCGGAAAATCTTTATTCAACTGAATATCCCAGCGGTTCATCGCATCGTTCCGGGGGAATGTACCGATGGTAGGTATGTCAGCCTGTAATAATGAAAGCCAGCCCTTCTGATCAATTTCCGTGTAATTCATGGTGGGGGCATTGGTGGGATTATTATATTGATAAGTCCCAACCATTAATGTTTTGGCATTTGGCCCGATGAATAAATGTCCGGAAAACATGCGAACAAATACGTCCGCTGTTTTGGCTTCTTTAACCTCGACGACATGATTGGGAACCAATTTACTATCGGGCATATCGACGGGACCGCATCCAAGATGCAGCAGACAAATCCATGACAATAAAAAAATCTTTCGGATCATTTCACTACCTTACCTTAATTACTGAACCAGAGAGCGTTGTAGTGCTTCCAAATATTGTTGCTGCAGGGCTTGTTGAATGACAGCCTGTTGTTGCTGGATAGCGATTTGGCGGGCCACATTTTGAGCGACAGCTTGCTGAATCACCGCTTGTTGGATGGCTTGTTGTCTTTGTTGGATCGTAGCCACTTGAACCATACTCTGTTGAATAGCTTGCTGGACCACTTGCTGCACCGTCGATTGAACAATCGTGCGTTGAATAGATTGGTAAATCGTCGCTTCTACAGCTTTTTGAATAGCCGTCTCGGCTACATGTTGTTGTCTCTGCTCCAATGCCAGTGATACACCATTGGTATAGGCCTCTTGAACGGCTTGTTTGATTACTCTTTGCTCTAATCCATGAACCATGGCCTGCTGAATCGCATTCTCTACGACAACTTGCGGTACATTCAGCTTTAATTGGACCACCGTTTTCTGAACTGCTTGCATAACCATGATTTGATAATTCTGAAGCACCGCTTGCTGAACTAATGTTTGAGTCAGCGTCATCGCCTGGTCGGAAAAGCCCGGTTTTGCAAAAAACATAAATATAAAAATAAAAAAAGTTAATGCTTTTTTCATTTGGC
Organism: Candidatus Omnitrophota bacterium; assembly: GCA_018062515.1. GTDB lineage: Bacteria > Omnitrophota > Gorgyraeia > Zapsychrales > Zapsychraceae > JAGOSC01. Next base: position 15,858 of record JAGOSC010000029.1, on the reverse strand, counting down.
TGATTTTTCTTTACTCTCGGCAGCGACGGGTTGAATCGGTAATTTTTCCCCTTGTAAAATGGGAGATAAAGCCGAGGCATCAATCCGCAGTCCGCCGTCATGTTCAATTTTTATGGTGTATAACACTCCGGGAACAAACATGGTGCCGGGCGCTTCAATCTGAGCGTTTTTAACACCCTTTAAGCTGTTTAAATTTGGAGTCAATGCGTGATCCCAAAACTTTTCCCACAATTTCTTCTCGAATTCATTTTCCACACCTTCAATCTTGTAACCTTCGGGAACCGCGTGAAAATCAGTAATATTAAATTCTTGTGTATCTTTTCCGTCGAGAAGGAAAACTTTAAGGAAAATATAAGCGCTTTTTCCTTTCAGAAGATCAGCATTACGGATATGAATATCATCAAAACGGATGACCAGCGATTGAAACTGAATAATATTTCCTGAAAAATCAAAGTATTTGGGTTTTAACGGTGTCCCATCAATCGCATATTCAAGAAACTTGATCGTCGTAATCTTTTTCTTAGTTGACTCATTAAAATTGACACCGGTGACCAGGACCTCGGCGACGCGTGAATCAGCCTCTAATCGGCTGACAATTTTCTTAAGGGTTTTTACTTGATTAATCTGGTGGCTTATCGTTTGGAAGACAAAAATCCCTACTCCTAAGAAAACGATGGTAGAAACGGCTGATTTGATTTTTGATGAGATATTTTGTTTCATATGTGTTTGACCCTGATGGTTACATATATCCTATCTAAAACAAGAATATATAGACACTATTTTTTAAAAATTCTTTTATATATTTTCTTACATCTAAGAGAGAATTCAATCACTATTTGATTTTCCTGCTATAATGCGGATATGCCAATTTCCGAAGAATATTTTTATGCCTGTCCCTATTGTTCCAGCGAAAATTCCCTCTTGGTCGATTATTCCGGTGGGTCCACTCAAAAATTCATCACTGATTGCGAGATTTGCTGCCGCCCGATTTCCATCAAACTTCACTTGAATGAAGATGGGGTTCTTTCTTTTGAGGCTTTAACTGAATAGATTGCTGGGAAAATTAAACAGAGGCGTTTTTGTGATAAAGGTCTTCTCTTCTTTTCTTAATGGTCTCATCCGCTAAATAATCGTCAAACGTTGTGCCCTGTTTATCAATATATCCATTCGGCGTAATTTCGATAATTCGATTGGCAACCGTTTGAACCAGCTCATGGTCGTGTGAAGAAAATAAAATGGTCCCGTTAAATTTAGCCATACCTTTATTTAATGCAGAAATTGATTCAAGATCGAGGTGATTGGTCGGTTCATCAAAGATCAAAACATTAGCTTGAACAAGCATCATTCGAGAAAGCATGCAGCGTACTTTTTCCCCACCCGACAAAACTTTTACACTCTTGAGTGATTCATCGCCGGTAAACAACATACGGCCGAGGAATCCGCGCACATACTGCTCATCTTTTACTTTGGAATATTGCCTGAGCCAGTCGATAATGCACAAATCTCTTTCAAAAAATTCACTATTTTCCTTCGGAAAATAAGCCTGTGCCGTCGAGGCGCCCCATTTGAACGTACCCTCGTCGGGCTGGATTTTTTTGGTCAAAATATCAAAAATGGTGGTTTTCGTCAGGTCATTCCGGCCGATAAAAGCCACCTTATCCCCTTTTTCAATGGTAACACTAAAATCTTTAAACATAACTTGTCCATCAATAGATTTACTTAAATGGTCAATATGCAGAAGATCATTACCGGCTTCTCGTTCAGACTCAAAACCAATGTAAGGATACTTTCTCGACGACGGTTTAATGTCATTTAAGGTAAGATTTTCTAATATTTTTTTACGGGAAGTAGCCTGTTTGGACTTCGACGCGTTGGCACTAAATCGCGCGATAAAACTCTGCAATTCTTTACGTCTTTCATCTATCTTTTTATTAGAGTCTTGTTTCTGTCTTAAAGCAAGTTCACTGGATTGAACCCAAAAAGAAAAATTCCCGGGGAATAATGTGATCTTGCTAAAATCAATATCGCATACATGCGTACAGACCTTATCAAGAAAATGACGGTCGTGGGAAACAACAATGGCCGTATTTTCAAAATCAATCAAAAAATCTTCCAGCCACATACATGTTTCCACGTCGAGATGGTTCGTGGGCTCATCGAGAAGCAATATATCCGGGGATCCAAATAAAGCCTGAGCCAAAAGAACTTTCACTTTCTGGCTTCCTTCCAGCTGCTTCATTTTCATTTTATAAAATTCTTCGGTGATCCCGACATTAGAAAGCATTTTGCCGGCATCACTTTCAGCATTCCAACCATCGAGTTCGGCAAATTCACCTTCCAACTCTGAAGCCCGAATACCATCGGCATCAGAAAAATCCGGTTTGGCATAAATAGCATCTTTCTCTGCCATAACTTGAAAAAGTTTTTTATGCCCCATAAGCACCGTTGTTAGAACATCATATTCGTCATAGGCAAACTGATCCTGTTTAAGAACCGACAAGCGTTTCCCCGCAGCCATAAAGACCTCGCCGGTCGTTGATTCAATTTCACCGGATAAAATCTTCAAAAAAGTCGACTTTCCAGAACCATTTGCTCCGATTAGTCCATAACAATTCCCCGGAGAAAATGTGATGCTCACACCATCAAAAAGTTTTCTTGATCCGAACTGAAGCCCTATATTATTTGCGCCGATCATTTTTTTGTCCTAATTTACGTTTAATGAAGTGGCATTATAGCACAAGACAATTTAAATAATAAAATGAAATTTTTTGACGGGGAAATTTTATGAATTAGATTGTTTCGGCATAAAGTTCGAGGTTTTCCTGCATTTTTTGCAGAAGGCGTGATTTCATGGTGCGGCCCGTGAGATCTCTTTCTTTAATCGGCTTCCATTTTCCCGGAACAAGGACCTGAGATTGAATGAACCGTTCAATGGCGTCGTGAAGTTCATTGATATCCATTCTTCTTCGTACCAAAATGGCTTCATTAATAATGAAGGTCAATCCATCACCGGTTTTTCGAAATTCGTAATTAATTACGCTTGAACGTTTGGCAATGGTTCGAAGATTTTTTTTGGAGTTTATTCCGACGGCTCTGATCATCTGACAATATAATTGCTGAAATTCAACGGCTTTTTTCCGACGGTAATCATTTAAAACCAAATCTTCTTTATTCACATAGGAAGCGGCCATGATTTTACAAAAATCTTTTTCATCCATAACCGGCCATTGAGCTGTCTTAAGGTTCTTAAGAATAAAAACAGGAAGAAACCGCAAAATATGCCGCACTAAAAAGACCGGCGGATGATTAATCCCGTCGGCCACCGTTGTTTCTCCCGATGACATCTTTACGTGCTCAAAATAATTAAGGACCTTGCGGAACGCGTCCACTTTATCTTGATGTTTATATTCCAGACGTTTGATCTGCGACGGGGAAAATCCGATTTTCCACAGCATACGGCGTCGGCGTTCCGATTCGAATTTTTGATCAAATAATTCAAGACGTTTGTCATTATCAAATTCTTCCAAACTTTGTTTTTGGCCGGTAATCAAAAAATCTGTTAATTGTATAAATGTCTGCACAATTCTTTTCGCCCAAAAACGCTGTTCCGATAATGTCGTCGAGTAACGGTCGACATCTTCATAACGGTATTTATTATGTTTAGCCGCGAATTGGCGAATAGAACCGTAATCCAATAATGCGCCGCTGGCCAACATATTATCCCCGTCCCAAGCCAACCAATTAAAAATATATTCTTCTTCCATGACGGCTGCTAACTTGGCGTGTGTTTGTGTAATATATTCCAGTGCTTTTAAATATCTAGCCTTTCCGCTCTTGGGCAAATCATACACGCCATTATTTTCTTGGCGCTGCAAAAAGTAATCATAAGATTTTCTAAGTTCCTCAAGCTGTCCGGATTTTAAATAACGAAAAAAATGGGCGGGCCGAATCAAATTAGGCGCCGTACGTACACCCAGTCCGATTTTATTTGGATATTCGATAACGACGAGACTTCTTTCCGATGGATACCCTTCCCGATAAAAAATTTCCGACATGACGGCACCACCCAGCATTTCATCGAGATCGGCAAGGCCGGAAGCATATCCGTACTCGCGACTGCCTGTTTGTATTGGTTCAGGTGATTCTTGAGCGCCAGGTGAAAGAATCGTATTGCCGGTTCCGCAACTAGAAATATCATAAATTCTCGACCTGGTTTTTATATAACCATTCCAAATACTGCGGCCGTCGCCAGACGTGGCGCCTTTTTTATTCTCATGCTGGGTTTGCAAATAACGAGTGGCCATGTAGAGGCGATCTTCATATCCATCTTTCGGAAAAGAACGCTGTTTTTCCCAGTCATATTCATTAAGAATCTGCAGAGAAAAGGTTTTAAGAATGGCTTGTTCGAGTTTTTTGGTAATTCGTCGTGGGTGATTTTTAGGAATGAGCCCGATTTCTTTGGCGAGGTGAAAATTGAAATAAAGAACACGTCCTCCCTTTCGGTAACGGACGGGATAATCAATGTATCCTTCCGGACTTACCTCGCGCCACGGATGTGAACCATTAATCTTCTCAAAATTTTCATACATACCGTATTAAAAACTTTTAATGTCGACGGAATCGGTGATGTAATAACCAGCTACTCTCCATGGCCCGCCTTTCATGCGGACGTGAGAAATAGTTTCATAGGAAAGAATTTTATTTTGGAAAGACGTTTGAAACTGAACAACAACCATTTCCATATCAGGTTGTTCGGGTATTTTTCCGAAATAGCCCGCGTCATACACCGTGCGGGAATTGACTTTACCCAAAGAAGGACGTATATCTGTTAATTGTTTAATCCATTGTTCTTTCGTGACTTTTTGTTGAAATAGTTGATCGGTTTGTTCCCAACTTTGGTCATATAATCCTTGATCGACGACGGAAAGCCACAATAAAGATGCCTTAACCGCCTCCTCTTTAATTTCCGTAGTGATATCTGCGCGTGCTATCGTCACCGCCGAGCAAAGGAAGAAAAATCCGGACAAAGCATAGATTATGAATCTATTCATCATATTTTCACCGTCGACAGACTGACCGCCGCAGCAGTTTGTGCCGTTCTATTCATTTTGATGAGGTAATTGATTCTTGGTAAGAGTCCGGTGGAAACATAATCATTATCGCGGGCATAAATTCTTTCAACATTTTCCCCCTCAATGACACGGTCTAATTCGCGGGTAATTCGTTCTATGGGTCCCACTAATTTACCCGAGACTATTCTTGCCCAAGCGTAGACAACAATAAAAAAAGTCCAGATCGTGACTAAAATGAAAAAGATATTTTGATTAAACAATTGTATTTTTTCGACGCTGATGCCCGGATGAAAATACTTGGCAAATTCATCGTAGGTAAACAATACAAATACCGATAATAGGGAACAAAAGATGAAGGTCGGAATAAGGGCGAGTCCTATAATAGGCATTTGGTAGCGATTAACACTAAAATAACTTTTCCGCCGAATATAACCGCTCATAAATCCTCCTATTAATAAATAAATTTGGAATTGATTTAGAACTTATCTCATAAATACCTTTTTATCGTTTTAACGAACCTTTGCCCCGAGGAGGACGGTTTTAAAAAATCAGGCAGAAAATCATTTATGAGATAAGTTCTATTTTACAACCAAGGCTTTGACTAAACAAGACAATTGGTTAATAAAATCAGCGGTTGTTAAATCTTGCGGATTCAAGTGTTTTTTCTACCGGTTGAATGAGATGGACATCACGTTGAGGAAACGGAATGCAGCATCCAGCACTTTCTAATGCAAATTTTCCCTTTTCGATCAAATCAAATCTCACATCCCAGTAATCGGCCGGTTTAACCCATGGACGGCAAATAATATCAACACCACTTTCTGCTAATTCAAATACTGCAATAACCGCAGCCGGATCTTTTAGAATTCTGGCATCCGCATTAGTCAAATCAGCCAGAACCTTTTTTGCAGTTTGAAGATTATCGGAATAAGAAACACTGAAAATAAGATCAATGCGCCTTCTGTCCATAGCCGAAAAGTTCCGAATAACCCCTGACGTAATCTGAGCATTTGGAATAATAATTTTACAGTTATCTGGCCCCGCGATAATGGTATTAAAAATCTGGATTTCTTTAACTGCGCCCGCCGTACCAGCGGCCTCAATCTTATCGCCAAGTCTGAATGGTTTGAAAAAAAGGATCATGACACCAGCCGCGAAATTAGAAAGAGTTCCTTGAAGGGCTAGACCAACCGCTAAACCAGCGGCACCCAAGACAGCAATAAACGAGGTTGTTTGAATCCCCAATTTTCCGATCGCGGCCATAAGAGCAAAAATAAAGACAGAAATCTCGACGAGATGCGCTGTAAATCCCACTAAAGCCTCATCAACCTTTGCTCGGTGCATAATTTTCCGGGTAATATCCGCCAATATGCCCGCCGCCCATTTACCCACAATATAAATAATAGCAGCGGCTAAAACGTTCGCAATGAGCGGAACGCCTATTTCGCTAATTTTTGCTAATGCGGCTTCCATTCCTTCCTCCTATAAAAATGTTATAAAAACTGTTGTCGTACGATTATCTTATTTTTTCTCTAAAGACGCCTTGGCTTCACCAATTTTGTCCGAAACACCAGTCTTAAATTCATTGACTTTCTCCGACGCGACTGCAAGCTTAGCGTTGGCTTCTTCCAAAATAGCTTTAGCTTCTTTTGATGCAGGATTTAATTTCAAAGTATTTTTAGCTGATTCGATGGCTTGTTTGTAATCACCATTATCCAAATAATCTTGTGCTTTCTCTAAAAGCTCTTTTACTTTAAGAGCTATATTATCTGTCGTTTCTTTGGCGGTAGTAGCAACCGAAACAGCTTGTTGTTGAACATCTTCAGTAATGTCCCCGGCTTTTTGTGAAAATTGAACCGCCTGTTCCTCAATTAATCCAGCTGATTTGGCTAATTTTTCTTGAACAGTTTGACCAGCTTCCTTGCTGGTTTCATTTTCTTGAGAAATATAGTTATAAGCAAAAAAACCGACGCTCGCGCAAACGATCAAAATTAAAACAATACTTCCCTTCATAGCCCTTCTCCTATTTTTTAAATTAAAATCTTTTGTTGAAGAATACCATCTTAAACAACATTGTTATTTTTTTCAAGAAATATATGTTTACCGATAAACGTTCAAATCAATCATACGATCCTATTAGAATATTTTAATTTCTAACTGATTATGAAATTGAGCGGGAACTTCTTGATGACTTTCTTTTAGTTGATTTATCACAATTATTAATTGATAACATTTTGTGTAGGCTGTTTTTAAATCATTGGTTAAAATTTCTTGCGGATTATTCAGCTGGGCGATTAATTGCTGGAATATTTTTGATGCCATCATCACTTTAAAGGTAATTTCCGGTCGAGTCTGTACGGCTGATTGAAAAGATTTAAGCGCCTCTTCGTTTTGGTTTAATTTAAAATACATCAATCCTAAATTATAATGGGCCCAAAAAAATTGCGGATTTAAATCAATGGATTGTTGAAACGATTTTGCGGCCTTTTCCAAATAACCTTTTTTCGCCAGGCAGTACCCTTTCATGTAATAAGCATCCGCATTCTTTGGCATATAATCTAAAACTTTTTCATAATAGAGCAGATATTCGTCGATCTGTTTACCTTCATATATTTCTTGTGTTTGATCTAATTTGACTAAAACACTCAGCGACGGCATAATTCGATTAAGTGCTCTTAATTTTGCTACTTCAAATGCTGAAATATTTAAAACAGATATGAAGAAAAGACCGGCGCAAACATAGAAAAAGGCCATGCTCGATACAACACCCACAACAGATTTATAAATAATTTGTTTATTAAGCATTGTCCATCGCAGCGTTTTCTCGACGCTGTCTATCCTTAATCCATGTTAGAACCATCATTAAAAATATACTATAAGAAGCGAACATTAAAACGTAATTGAACCACCGATAAAGCGTAGATCCATACTTAAATGTAATATTATGCGCACCTTCCGGAACCATGACCCCCTGAAAAGCAATATTCGTTGGAATAATCATTTGCTTTTTCCCGTCAATAGCAACATTCCAATATTTGTAAAAAACGTTATTAAACACAAGAAACTTAGACTGATCAAAATTTGTTTTCACGGAAATCGAATTGACGTCGGCTTTTAAAATATTAAATGTTGATGTGTTTTCGGTTGGGACATAATAATTCTCCGTACCAGGCTGATCTTGACTGGGTATTTTCGCGTCGACGTGAATATAGGCAACATCTTTATTCAGCTTCATCATTTGGTTTATTTTTGAAAAGTCTTGGGCTCCCAAATCCATATATTCCGCGTGATTATAAATAACAAATCGATTATTTTTGTAATCATAAAACGCCTTTGGTTCCACATTAAAGTAAATATTATAATAATTTCTTAGTGCATAATATATAGATGCCGGTGAACCATCATCTTGATATTCTGGCTTTTCGCCGGCTAAAAATGCATAAGCATCAAAACTTATATCCCCAATATATGGTCCTTTTCTCTTTTGCGAATTTAAGTCTAAATAATGATACATTTCTACCGCAGGAATCAGAACAATCACCGTTAATACGAAATATTTCCAGTTGTGTCGATTTGAGAAAATATTGAATATATGGGCGACAAAGAAACTGAAACTGAACAGAATAATTAAGTATGTGAGGAAATACGCATTACCCGATCGATAAACACAGACTCCGTAACCAACATGAACAATTAAGAGGAAAAATAAATACCCGATTTTTGCTTTGGAAGACTCTACTCTCCTTTGAACGAGCTGACTAAACTGTCCGGTCGCAAATAAAACGAAAATGGCCAATAGCGCCATCCAGAAAAACCAGTGCAAATTGCGGAAATATTTAAATATCGGAACATATTGATAAAAATAGTTATAAAGCGGCGACAAATCCGGCGAGCTTACAAGAAAAATAAAAACTCCAAAGCAGAATAATGCGAATAATTTGCGGTTTATTCTTGTTAAAATCCCCAACAATAAAACCAGATAAAGGAATGGGGGAAAATAAATAATCGCTAATTTAAAATTATTCGGATTTAAGAATGCCTGGCTATACAGCAGCTCCTCGGGCATACCCCACTCCACAATATCCTTCTTACCAACCTCCAAGGAGTGCGTTGAATGAGCTGTCGCGCTGCGGCTTGTTATGACAAACTCCGATTTGTCGGCGCTTTTAAAAATCATGATTCCCGGGACAAGTGAACATAATAATGCCGTCAAACAAATACCGGATAACCATTTATTTTTCCAAGCAAATAATACACATAGCTTGAGAGATTGTGACGTTTCCTTTAAATATATAGGGACGGCAAATAAGACGACGCTTGCAAATATGACCAGGAAATAAAGAGGAATATATGTCGTTGCCAAATTCATCAAACAAAATGTTATCCCCAAAAGACTGCACCGACGAGGATTCTGTAAGAATGAGATTAAAAAATAAAAGAACCAGACCAGTGGCACAAAAACCAGAATCAAATAAGAATCATACATCCTTGTCCCAAGCGAAGAAAAATATAGAATTAAAAATGAAAAATACGCCGCATAACCATCTTTAAATATTGTTTTGGACAATTTGTAAAATCCTATCGCCCCGACCAAATAATATATGGATAGATATAAGTTATATGCAATCAAATACGGTAGGCCGATTTTACGCAAGCCAACAATGATCATAAAAAATGGATTAAAGGATCCTATTCGCCTTAAGAAAAACTCATTCGGTACACCGCTATTTGTAGTTGGATCCCAAAACGGATAAGTGCCGTTCATTAAATTATCAACGAAAAACTTAATGTGCTGATAATAAGGCACGGCATCTGCGGTAAACGCCAACCGACCGGTCATAAATCCCCTAAAACAGTAAATCCAGATTAGAAATGACACACAAATCCAGAGGAAAATATACTTATCAGAAGGCTTTTTATTCATGATAGGACGTATTCATGCGTGAGTTGATATTTAAGATTTATAAAGAATTTTTTATTTTAACCAATGGACTTACCATTCACAAGTAAATAAATCCAAGAATAATGAACCTCTCCGAGACAAGCCTTCGGGTATCTTAGTCAAAGTTCTGATAGGTTCATTCTTCGAAGCCGAATACCCAACCCTCCTTCGCTCCAAAACTTCGTCCAGGCTTTGCTTGGACCTCGGTGGGGAGCTTCGTAGGGTTCTACATTCGCCTCATCCCCATGGTAACCGCGGGGTATTCGGCGAAGTAGAATTAAACGAACTTTGTATATTCAGCGTATATAAACATAGTATAATATCTGCAGTTATCACTCATTATTAAAGGAGAATGCATGTCCGCATCAAAAAAGACTAAACCTCTTAAATTTGTTAAAGCCTACAATAATTATGAATTTCTCAATAGCCCCGCCGCCAGAACCATTCGTGTTTTAACAGAAATGGTTGAACCTAAAGAACGCTTAAGAAGAAATAACATTCATAATACCGTTGTATTTTTCGGATCCGCACGCACTCTCCCTCGCGCTCAGGCGAGAAAACAATTTAAAGAGATCGAAAATAAATTCAAAAGTACAAAAAAACCTTCAACCGAGCTTAAGAAAACGCTTGAACATGCAGAAAATCAGCTTCATATGTCGAGATATTACGAAGATGCCTCCGCGCTTTCCGCAAAGCTAACGCGATGGTTTCAGCATTCCAAAATCAAAAAAGAAAATTTCGTAGTTTGCACCGGCGGTGGGCCCGGCATTATGGAAGCCGCTAATCTCGGCGCTAGAAAAGCCAATGGCCAGTCCATCGGTCTTAATATCAATTTACCGACGGAACAAAATCCGAATAGCTATCAAACAGAAGAAATATCATTTGAATTCCATTATTTCTTTATCCGTAAGTTTTGGTTTTTCTATTTATCTAAAGCAATGATTGTATTTCCCGGCGGGTTTGGAACATTTGATGAATTATTTGAATTGCTGACCATAATTCAGACGGAAAAAACCAGTAAACATATGCCGATTGTTCTTTATGGGAAGGAATATTGGGAAGAAGTGATTAATTTTAACGCCTTGGCCCGCTGGGGTATGATCAGCCAAAATGATTTAAGCCTGTTTAAGATTCTCGACGATGTGGATGAAGCTTTTGAATATCTTCAAGTCGAATTAAATAAGCATTACTTTAATAAAAAACGGTAATGTTATACTAACCGCGTTCCATTTCCATCTTAATCAACATCAGTACGTCGAGATTATTACGCGATATTAAGACAATTGAGCTTCGTTCCGCGTCCTTATCCGTACTTCCATAGATCAATGTTAAATCAATCCCTTCTTCGGCAATTTTATTAGTCACGGCCTGCAAAGCCCCGGGTTGATTTTCTACAGTGACGAGAACAACTTCTTCTTCCTGAACATCAAATCCTTTTTTCTCCAGCACGGTTTTAGCGGCATTGTGATCCTCAGAAACAAACATGATAGCGACCATGCCTTCAATCGCGTAAGCGCACAAGGCAACGATATTGATTCCCGATGATGAAACAACACTTAAAACTTCGGCTAAGGTACCGGCGGTATCTTTTAAGTGAATCATTAACTGTCGGTCTAATTCTGCTTTAATCATGCAATCACCTCAAATAACGTATTTTAATTAATAAAATATATCATACTCTTAAATATAATCATGTCCAGAGCGACCATAATAAAAAATCATTTATAATTTTTATATATTCCTCGACGGATAGCCTTCTCGCCAAACTTGTCTTTGATTTGATCAAAGGCCTTATGAAGATCTTCATCTTTTTGAATCTTCGGATCCTCGAATAAACTGTCTTGAACATACTGATCATCGAAATTGGAAACCCTTACTCCAATCAAACGAATATACATTCCCGGTTTATAAAACGCGTTAAATAATTCCAGGGCGGTCTGATAAATAATATCTGAAAAATTAATTCTCTGCCCCATCGTCTGCGCGCGTGTATAAGTTTGAAATCCTTTAAGGCGAATTTTAACTGAGACTGTTTTGCCTTTTAAATCATATTTTCTTAGACGACGCGATGTCTTTTCACACAAATAAAGCATTTGATTCAAAACTTCCTCTTTATCCGATGTGTCTTCATCAAACGTATGTTCATGACTAACAGATTTGATTTCCTCGTCGATAATTACTTCGCGTTCATCAATGCCATTCGCTAACTGATGCAAATGTTCGCCGTGAATTCCAAATTTTTTGATCAACATATTCACCGGTGTTTTAGCTAAATCACCGACTTTTACAATATTCATTTCTTTTAAAGCAGATTGCGTATGCTCACCCACGCCCCATATTTTCTCGACGGGAAGCGCCCATAAGAATGTGAGCAAATCTTCTTCTTTTATTTCTAAAAGTCCATTGGGTTTGCAATAGGCCGAGCCGATCTTCGCGACCATTTTATTCGGAGCGATACCGATTGAAGCGTTTAATCCAATCTCTTTTGAAATGCGTGCCTTTATTTTCTTCCCCGTATTTATCGCCGATCCGTAAAAATGAACACATCCGGTCAAATCCATAAATGCTTCATCAATACTAATGGGCTGAACATCCGGCGTAAAATCATATAGGATTTTAAATATTTCTTTGGAAACGCGGCTGTATTTTTGATGATTTCCTCGGAGGAATATACCGTGAGGGCAACGTTGGTAGGCGATGGAAATAGGCATGGCGGAATGAATCTTAAACTTTCTGGCCTCGTAAGAACAGGTGGAAACGACTCCGCGTCCCTTTCCACCTTGCGGATCCGCCCCGATAATGACCGGCTTTCCCTTCAGCGACGGATTATCTCTTTGTTCAACGGCCGCAAAAAAAGCGTCCATGTCCATATGGGCGATGATTCTGGATTGCATAGCGAATACCTATTAGACGCTAAAACGGAAATAGACAATATCTCCGTCTTTCATTTCATAATCTTTTCCTTCAAGCGTGACTAAATTTTTCGCCTGTACATTTTTATACGAACCGAGTTGTTTGAAATTTTCATATTTGTAAATTTCTGCGCGGATAAACCCGCGTTCAATATCGGTATGAATCTTTCCAGCGGCTTTAACTGCGGTGGTTCCTTTAGGAATCAACCAAGCGCGTGATTCTGTATCCCCGGCGGTAAAAAAGCAGATCAAACCTAATAATTCCTGGCCCGCACGGGCTAACTTGGCTAACCCTGGAGTGACAATGCCCGCTTCCTGATAATAAGTTACGCGTTCTTCCGCTGGTAATTCCAGTATTTCTGCTTCCAATTTAGTACAGATATCAATAATTCCAGCATTCTCTTTAGCCGCGCGTTCGCGCAATGGCTTCATGATGGTTTCATCCGGGCCGCTCTCGTCGGTATTGGCCACATACAAAACCGGTTTACTGGTGAGAAATTGATATTCTCTTAAAATATTTTCAGATATCTTTATTGATCGGGCTGATTTGCCTTCATTAAAACCCTTAAGAATATCTTCCATTTGAGCATAATTATCCTTGGCCTCTTTTTCTCCGGATTTAGCTAACTTGCGTAATCGTTCCAGCCCTTTCTCGGCCTGTTGAATATCAGCCAAAAGCAATTCCGTTTCAATCGTTTCAGCGGCATTAATGGGGTCAAGGTTACCCATGACATTGATAACATTATCATCTTTAAAACAACGAACAACATGGACGATGGCATCTACCTGTCTGATGGTAGCCAAAAATTTATTTCCTAAACCTTCGCCTTGACTGGCGCCTTTAACCAAACCGGCAATATCCACAAAGCGTATACCGGCGGGTGTTTTTTTAGCGCTATTAAATTCCAAACTCAAATGCTCTAAACGTGGATCGGGTAAAGGAACAATACCAACATTCGGTTCAATCGTCGTGAAGGGAAAATTTTCCGCGGCGATTCCCGCGCCGGTTAATGCGTTAAATAATGATGATTTGCCCACATTGGGCAGTCCAACTATACCAATTTCCATCCGCCAACTCCCTTTCGATGAATTAAATCTTCAAATAAAAACCTATCATACACTAATTTTTTAGCTGTGTCCTTTTATTTTCACCCATGAAAAAAGGCAGCTTAATTCAATTAAGCTGCCTCTCTTCAAACTTTTAAAAATATTTTATAATAACGAGGATGAGGAATGATTAAGCGTTTCTTCCTTAATCATCTTTTCATCAACAAACGTCTTGACGGTTGTCTCATTTTCATTTATCTTCATCAATGTTTGGTAATATTTAGAAACAGATTCACCTGTTTGATCTTTAAATTGTTCACAATCTCGTCGGGCTTCCTGATCATTCACCACTTTCAACTCACATGTTTCTTTGATCGCGCCGCTAGGATAAAAGCGTGAATATGGACCATCATTTTGGCCGTCTTTAAAATTACCTTTATAAACTAATCGTCCTTCTTCATCATAACGCTTTAATACGCCGCTTAAAGCTCCGTCTTTAACTTTGCCTTCTATTTTAATTTGTCCATTACGGTAATATTCTTTGAATGAGCCGGATAATTCTCCGTTTTTGTATTGTCGTTCTGCCTTTAACGTGCCGTTGCTGTAATATCGTTTACTTATGCCGTCATATTTACCGCCTTTAAACACGCTTTCTTCCATCAATTGGCCGTTTTTAAAATAAATCGTTTGCGCACCTTCTCTCAGTCCATTAACAAAATTTCCTTTTAGAAATAAACTTCCATTTGGATGATAACCCAATGTTTCTCCCTCTAATTTGCCATCTTTATAAAATCCCGTGCTTTCTAGAACACCATCGGAATAAAAGGTTTTGCTTTCTCCGTCTGGTATATTCTCTTCCTGCGCAAAGGCTGGACATGCCAAAACCAGAGTCATTAATAATAGAGTAAAGATTTTTAACATTTTAATCCTCCTAATTACTTTAAATGTTGGTTCAAATAATAATACATTCTAACTCGATGATCGATGAATTACAAGCACAGATATGCTGACAAAAAAACTGCTATTTTTCAAACTTCAAATTGACCATACATATATTTATATATAGAATGATTACTATAATCATATGAAAATCTTATTTTATCTTTTATTATTTTTTACATTTCTCGTCGGGAAAACAAATTTTGTTCTCGCCCAATATACTCCGGAGAGTATTTATACCGCCGCCCGTTCCGGTAATCTAAACATTGTGACCACCTTCTTAGAAAAAGGCATCGATCAACAAACTCTAAATAGCGCCCTGGGTGCGGCTATTGCCGGAGAGCAGCTGGATGTGATGGATATATTAATCCGCCATGGCGCTGATGTGAGTCATATTAGTTCATTTAATACGAGTCTGCTTAATAATGCTATTATGCTGGGATTTTACAAATCCGCGGCAAAACTCATCGAAGCCGGCGCTGATCCTAATGTCTATGGCTTTAAACGAAAAGAAAGAAATTTCTTAATTGACTGGAGCTGGACACCGCTCATGTGCGCTGCCTATCAAGGACAAAAAGAATTGATTGAATCATTACTTAAAAAAGGTGCTGACGCTAAATTGTACGGCTGGTCTAATTCTCCCAATGATCTCGAATCGGCCGCCGATATTGCCGCTTACCGCGGTCATTTAGACATATTAAAGATTTTAATGAAAAATGATTCGCCTATCAGTAAGGAAACAGTATTTAAGACGGTTCGTGGTGGTCATACGGAAACTTTTAAATATTTGATGAAGAATGAAAAGAATATTAATCAACTCGGTAAAAATAATAAAACTTTATTGATGGAAGCGTCATGGTGGGGACGTAAAGACATTATTGAATGGCTGGTTAAGAAAAAAGCCGACGTCAATTATAAAAACTCCGACGGAGAAACAGCTTTATTG
>JAGOSC010000028.1 GCA_018062515.1 Candidatus Omnitrophota bacterium | reverse complement strand
CAATTGATTGTACAGTATGAACACGCTGGTCGAAAAGATCAGGCCGAAGAAATTACCCGCCGATTACAACAATTAATGGCATCGAGTCATTGATATTTTCCAAGAAAGTGGCATACTTTAGTCAGTAATTTTTTTTAACCAACTGGAATAAAAAACCGGATGAAAAGATTTGCTGTATTTATATCAGGAGAAGGAACCAATCTTAAAGTTATCGTTGAGGCGGTAAAAAAAGGGGAAATTAAATCCCATTTGGCTTTGGTTTTTTCCAATAAAGCAAAATGCGGCGGGATGAAATGGGCTACAGCCGAAGGCTTAACAACGCTTCATCTTAATCCGAAAGATTATACCAATCCGCAAAGTTTTGACCGTGATGTGGTCATTCATCTGAAAAAAGCTAAAATCGATTTTATCGTTACCGCCGGATATATGGTGTTATTTACGCCGTATTTCATTAAAGAATTTCCGAATAAAATTATTAATATTCATCCATCTTTACTTCCGTCATTTAAAGGGACAGAAGGGATTAAAGATGCGTTGACATATGGCGTTAAACAGACCGGTGTAACTGTTCATTATGTGAATGAAAAAATGGACAATGGGCCGATTATCCTTCAAGAAGTTGTTAAGGTTGAGAATAAAGAAACCTTAGAATCTCTCGCCGAGAAAATCCATAAAATTGAGCACAAAATTTTTAAGCAAGCCATTGCTCTTCACGAAAAAGATTGCCTTAAAGTGATTAGCGCCCGCCGAGTTGAAATCATCGAATAATACGTTTTTAACGATCTTCGTTTTGCGGTGAAAGGAAATTGATGATATGAATTTTCCCTTCAGGCTGTTCTTTGGCTTGAGGTAAAGCGAGGATTTGTTCTTTAGTGAACGATGTATTTGTTGAGTCAGCTAAATTCGTTATATTGATTGATTCGAACTGGGGAAATTTATAAGCGCCAATTGATTGAGCAGCTGAGATCTTGATTTCCTCGACAGCATTTTCTCCCGGAGGAAATGAGCTGCTCGTGTATTTAAAATTTACTCGATGAGTGATTTGCTCGGCGATAAAATCTCCCATGGTCACGGCGGTAAACGGTAAATGTTTTCCTTCCACGTCGTCGATGGCTTCGCGATTGCCTTCTACCCGCGACAAATTACGATTGACGTATTCACTTTGCGACAAGCTAGGTGTGTTAGAGCGAACACGTTTGAAATCATCAAAATTAAATGTGTTTATAATTTCCAGGCCGTTAACAATATCTGTAATAACCAGAACTATGAATTCCGGAGGTTGGTCTGTTTTAAGATGAGCATCGACCAAATCGCTGTGTGTTTTTTCTTGCTTTGAATCAAGAAATGGATGATCCCCTGGGACAAGCCCGACGTCGAAATACGCGCGTTGAAGAATGGCAAAAATATTGGATTGCATTCTTTGAAATTCTTCGGCGTAGGTGGAAGAATATCCGTATGACTGCGCATAATTTTTAGATTTCTCAATATCATATTCGATGGAAAAATTTTTTCCGTCGTATTTTGTATCCATAAATTTCAGAGAAGATTTTTCGCTAGGCTGATTGGATTTACTAGGACCGTCTTTGGATGCTTTAATTTCGATCAACGAAGTTTTAATCGGCAAATAAATCCATAATGTATTTTCAACTTGACGGACCACCATCGGATATTGATATTTCTCCGCGACCATATTGATGAAGTTCTGCTGAGCGGCATCACGAGTCACACCGACGGGAGGAGTAACTTTATCGCAGCCTTGATTTATGCCGAGCGTTAATAGGATAACTAGGCAAATTTTCAAGAGCGGATATTTATAGGTCATTGGTATTTCGTGATTTGCTGGTTGCGGATTGGAGGCTGAATTTATTGAAAATGGTCTGTACCTGATCATACTCCAGGTCACCTTTTTCCAATAATTCCTGCGCGAAATATTCGAGAACTTGTTTATGGACTGTAAGTGTCTCAGTGGTCATTTTCAAACATAATTGTAGAATTTCCTGTATGTCCTGGTCCAACCGTTGACGGGTCTGGTCCGAAATATGAAATTTATCCATAGCTGTGAAATCACCAATCATTCCGGATGATCCCATTCCTAGGCTCCATACCATCAGCTGGGCAATTTCGGTCGCTCGATGAAAATCACTGCTTGGTCCACCGCCGACTCCTGAGGCCGTTGTCCCCAAGGCAATTTTCTCGGCGACATATCCGGCCAAAAGCACCTGAATTTCGCTTATCCAATGTTCCTTGTTGGGAGAATTGACGGCCAACTCTTCAACCGGCCTGTTCCAAATATAACCGAGAGCACCTTTTCTGGGTTTAATGGTCGCTTTAATAATTTCATTAGTAGGGTGGATCAGATAAGTCATGATCGCGTGGCCAGCTTCATGATAAGAAGTGCGTAACAGCGACGATTTATTATATTTTTCTCTTGATACAGCGCCGATGGTGATGCGGTCATAGGCATCCATGAGGTCTTTGTGGGTAACTGTATTGCGGCCGTCACGAATGGCCAGCAAACCGGCTTCACGGATAATGTTATCGATGTCCGAAGGACTGACGCCTAAAGCGATTCTTGCCCAGCGGTCAGCACTGACATCGTCGGAAATCTTGATTTTCTTTAGATAAAAATCAAATAATTCTTTGCGGTCATCCAATGTCGGAAGAGTGACATAAATTTTACGTTCCAAGCGGCCCGCACGCATGATGGCCGGGTCCAAGTCGCGTTCGGAAACGTTGGTGGCGCCCAAGACCATGATAGTATTTTCCTGGCGGCGCAAACCATCCAATTCCGTGAGAAATTGATTGATGGTCGCGTTCATACTGCTCGTTCCGCCAAAGCCTTGATCCGAATGACGCGGACGCGCAAAAGAATCAATTTCGTCAAAGAAAATGATACATCCACCTTCGGCGTTTGCCATCTTTCGGGCTTCAGCGAACACTTGTTTCATTTTTTTGGCGCCCTCGCCCATCCACATGGTCACAAATTCACTGCCGGCAATAGAGATAAAAGGAAAGCCCGATTCAGTGGCTATGGCTTTGGCCAAATAAGTTTTTCCGCATCCGGGTGGGCCAAACATGACTAGCCCTTTTATTATTTTACCGCCGATGGCTTGGGCAATATTTCGATCCTGAAGCATTTTTACCACTTCCCAGATTTCTTCTTTAACATCTTTCATACCGATGACATCTGCCCAGTGGACATTGACTTTGTCGCCAAGAATTTTATCCCCGCCCATTTTCTCAATGGAAACCATGATACGGTCGATGGCATTTTTCATGTCTTCACTGTTGATAATTTCCCGGTTACCCCGTAGCGCAAATACACCCGCTTCTTTAACGACATTGTTGATATCAGAAGGAGAAAACCATTTAGCTTTTTCCGCGAAAGACTGAATATTTATTTGGGGATCCGCTTGGACTTTAGAAAGGTAATATTCGAGCAGCAGTTTACGTTCAGCGGCATTAGGTTTTTCAACACGGATTTTTCGATCGAAACGGCCTGAACGCATAATCGCTTCATCGAGCTCTTCTTCATTAATATTTGTGGCCGCGATAACGATAATATTATTTTCTTTTTTACGCAATCCGTCGAATTCGGTCAGAAATTGATTGATGGTGGCATTATACGATGTATCCGCGCTTCCTCCAAAACCACCTGGTCTATCACCAGCCTGAACACGCTGACGGGCGAAAGCGTCGATTTCATCAATAAATACGAGGCAGCCTCCATAAATTTTGGCTTCCGTGCGGGCCTGTTTAAATAATGATTTCATACGGGCGGCACCTTGCCCCATAAACATGGCGACAAACTCACTGCCAGTGGCCGAAATCATTGGCAGGCCGCATTCCGTCGCTATAGCCTTTGCCAGGTATGTTTTACCGCATCCAGGAGGGCCGATCATGAGCGCGCCTTTAATAATGTTGCCGCCAACCGCTTTTTGAAGCGAATGGTCTTTAAGCAGCCGCACCATTTCCTGCGCGTCTTTTTTGGCTTCGATCATGCCGATAATATCATTCCAATGGACTTTGGTGCTGTCTTTACCGATTTTGTTTTTTTGAATATTGCCGACACCGCCACCGTGCAGCAAATAATATTGCATGGCGAATATCAGGGGGATAGAAAGGACTTGGACCAGGAGAAACATCGGCAGCATAAGCGCCATTTGCCCGGAAATTTGCTGGCGGGTAAATGATTCCAGCATCATGAGATTATTGAAACAATAATAAGTGAAGTAACCGCCGCCAATTGTCAAAAGGAGGATGAAACCAATAGCCGTAATTTTTAGCCAATAAACCCGAATAAATATAAGGAATCGTTTCATATGAATTTCTTTAAGTTAATGAATGACAACACAATAACAAAACATTGAAACAAGTATACCAGAAAAATCGCAAAAATCCTAAATTTAAAGACGAAAATGGATAAAAAATTTAAACAAAATCACCGCCACCCAAGCCTTGACTTTGGCTTGGAACTATGATAAATTGTGCACTCTAAAAGATTTCTGTCTGTATTAAAATTAATTATAAGGAAAAAGGTTATGTCAAAAATTGTTAATATTAAAGGCCGACAAATCATCGATTCCCGCGGAAATCCGACGGTGGAAGTCGATGTTATTCTTAAATCAGGTGTCATCGGCCGCGCGGCCGTTCCTTCCGGCGCTTCTACTGGAGAACATGAAGCGATTGAATTACGCGATGGTGATAAATCAAAATTTATGGGTAAAGGTGTATTAAAGGCTGTTGCGAATGTGAATAAGGCTATCGCGAATGTCGTTGTCGGTGAAGAGCCTGATTTTAAGAAGATAGATAAGAAATTGATCAAGCTGGATGGTACGGAAAATAAAGGCAAGTTAGGTGCGAATGCCATTTTAGGTGTGTCGATGGCAGTGGCTCAAGCCGCTGCTAAAGAAGAAGGCAAGCCGCTTTATAAATTCCTCGGCGGAAAAGAGGCTCATATCCTTCCAGTTCCTCTAATGAATATTATCAATGGCGGCGCGCATGCTGATAATAATTTGGATGTTCAAGAATTCATGATCGCTCCCGTCGGTGCAAAGACATTTTCCGAAGCTATGCGTATGGCCTGCGAAGTGTTTCACAATTTAAAGAAAATTTTACATGACCGAAAATTGTCAACTTCCGTCGGTGATGAAGGCGGTTTCGCGCCGAATTTAAAAAGTAATGAAGAAGGAATCGCCGTTATTCTCGAAGCCGTCGAGAAAGCCGGATATAAACCCAAGAAAGACGTTTGTATCGCTTTAGACGCAGCCTCAAGTGAATTTTATAAAAATGGTAAATATGGATATAATGGTAAACAGCTCACCGTCGATCAAATGATCAATGTATACGCTAACATGCTTAAAACATCGCCTTTGATTTCCATCGAAGACGGTTTGGATCAAAATGATTGGGACGGCTGGAAATTGATGACCAAAAAGATTGGTGGAAAAGTTCAATTGGTCGGCGACGATTTTTTTGTAACCAACGTGAAGCGTCTTAAAAAAGGTATTGATGAAAAAGCCGCAAATTCTATCTTAATCAAAGTTAATCAAATCGGTTCCTTATCAGAAACACTTGACGCGATCAATCTCGCTAAGGATAATAAATACACTTCAATTATTTCTCACCGTTCAGGGGAAACCGAAGACACGACGATTGCGCATTTAGCTGTGGCGACAGGTGTTGGACAGATCAAGACGGGTTCTTTATCTCGAACGGATCGTTTGTGCAAATATAATGAGTTGCTTCGCATTGAAGAAGAATTGGGCAAAAAGGCTGTTTACGCCGGATCCATGTGGGGCAAGATTTATTAATTTAGTTAGTCGTGACGTCATATGAAAAATGCGTTTATATTATTTGCCGTCGCTTTTTTTATATTGTTGCTGTTTTTGCCGACTTTTTCACAGAAGCAGTTGCTTCAGGAAAAAAACCGGCAATATCTTAAAGAGATATATGAACTCAAGCGTCAGAATGCGGAATTGACGGAAGAAAGACGTAAGTTAGAAGATGATCCGGTATATTTAGAGAAGGTCGCCAGGGAAAAAATGGGTTTAGTTCGTGATGGTGAAGTGATTTATCGAATCTCACCCGTTCCTGTAAACAGCAGTAAGTAAATCAGATATCGCGGGGTGGAGCAGCCCGGTAGCTCGTCAGGCTCATAACCTGAAGGCCGTCAGTTCAAATCTGGCCCCCGCAACCATATAAAAGGAAAGCCCAATGGGCTTTCCTTTTATATTTGATAGGGTCAGTGAATGAAGGGAGCCCGCCAAAGGCGGATAAGTTCTATTGGTTTCATCTTCAACCATTGAGAAAAGAAACCAATCCACGACCCGAAGGGGAGTGCAATCTGGCCCCCGCAACCATATAAAACCCTATTTTCCGACGAGGAGAGTAGGTTTTTTGGTTTATTGTAGTAGTTCCAAAGCCTTGGAAAAAGTAAAAGTAATATATTGACAAGTTAATAGTTGAATGATACACTTTAAATAAATTAGGAGATCAGGCATGGCAGATTTAAAGACATTCGGTATAGATAAAAGCGCAGGCAAGGTTCACGAAGAGATTGTTTACAGCCTGGCCCTAATCTTCAGCATCATCGACAACCGTATCGCCAATTACCTTCGCGATTATGATTTAACCATCGGTAAACTCAACATTCTCATCACCATTAAACATCAAGGCGGCCCAAACGGAATTCCCCAAGTTCAAGTCAGTAAACATCTTATCGTAACACCTTCCAACATGACCAAAATGATTGATAAATTAGAAAATGACAATCTCGTCACCCGAAGTGCATTAGAGGGAGATAGACGGGTTAATATTGTGAAGATTACCAAAAAAGGGAATGACCTATTGGATTCCGTATGGGAAGGTTATAACGCAAAAGTTAAAGAACAAATCAGTTATTTGCCTAAAGATAAACAAAAACAACTATCTGAGTTATTAATCGAGTGGTTTGAAAAGATCCAGTAGGATCTTTTTTTTGTTTATATAGTTGAATGGTTAACTAAATATAGCAGGAAAAATGAAAATAAAAACGATGAAATCAAACAACAGGAATTTTTTAAAAGGAGAATAAGATGTTTATATTACAAATAATAATTTGTTTACTGATTGCTGATTTTTTAAGCGGGGTTTCTCATTGGGTGGTTGATGCATACTCGCCAAAAGACAATGCTTTTATTAAGCGGCATATTACCGATCCGGTCATACTTCATCATTATAAGCCAAGAGAATTTACAAAGAATTCTTGGATAAAAAGTACCTGGGCGCCAATGTTAGTTGCCAGTATTTTTGGGTTGGGCATAAATCTCATTTTTGGTTTTAATTGGATGACGGTACTGACGCTTTTTATTGCAATCAATGGGCAAGAAGTACATAAATGGTCTCACAGAACTAAAAAGGAAAATGGGCCGGTCATTACATTTTTGCAAGATTTAAGGGTTATCCAGACTCGACGGCACCATTCCGCGCATCACAAAAGTCCAAATGATTGTGCTTACTGTGTCATCACTAATTATTTAAACCCGATATTAGATAAAATGCATTTCTGGGACAATTTAGAAAAAGGTATTTATAAATTTACAGGAATTTCTCGTTATGATTTCTCAGTGAATCCTAAATTTTTTTAACCATATAGTTGAATGGTTAACTAATTTAATAATTAAAAGGAGGTAAAGTGGAAATTATTCTGGAAGAAATGATCAAAGATGAAGATGGAAACACGGTTGGTGTTAAAGAACTCGTTAATGAAATTATTTTCAATGGCCGCCACCCGGAGTGCATTACAAGAGAAGTTATCAAGCTTCATAACGGACGAGTGGTAATCGACCAAGTTCTTTATCGTTCTGAAATTAAGCATAATCAATTATTTGATTAACAATCACATGGAGGTTCACGATGTTAGCAAAAAAAATAGCTGTTGGTTTTGGAATCGCGATTATTCTTCCTATGCTGGTTCATTATGGAGTAAAAACTTTTAGCCCGGAACCAAAATGGGGTGATCAATATGAATCATATTATTATCAGGATTATCAGAATGCTTCTGTTGAGGAAAAGAAAAAACTTACAGAAGAAAGAAGAAAAAAAGACCAGGAATTCAGTTTTAAAAGAAAGAAATTTGAGGAAAAACTCTTTTGCGTAGCCCTTCCCGTTGGAATAATCGCCATCGTCGTCGGGTCTGTAATATCCGTACAAGCCATTGGTGCCGGGCTAATATTTGGAGGAATATTCAGTTTAGTGAATGGATATTGCTGGTACTGGTCGGAGCTTCAGGATTGGATGCGATTTTTATCATTATTGATTGCGTTCGTCGTCATCCTTTTCTGTAGTTATATGAAATTAAATGATAGGAGTAAAATAGAAGGAGGTTTTAAATGACAATATTGGTTGTTTTATTGGGTGTGCTTTTTATAGGAATAGGAGCTATCGGGTTGTTGGGCAGTTTGAAAGATGGGAAAGGTGTGTCTAAAAGTAATGAAAGTTTAATTTCTCCTGAGCCCGCTACTGGAAAAGCTTTTGTACCGAAGACATTTACAGTAAAACAATGTACTTTTTTGTGGGCTTTTCCGATTGTTTTTACAATTCTTAATTTTTTATCTATTGTGGCAGCTTTTGCAGCTGAATCAGGCAATCCGTTGTTGGTGATGTTATATTTTTTGTTGTTGCCAATTCTATATGTGTACATGATTTTCTATAAGATAAGTTTCGGCATCGCAAGCTGGCTGATAACAGACACAAATTCTCCTCTGCTCGTAGTCTTTATGGTAATGCTATTATTACTTTTTGGCTTGTTGTTGGGTTTTATCTCGGTTATTTTGTATAAAAGGAAGTTTCAGCGTTGATGTTGTATAAGAATCGGAATAATTTTAGAGCAGAAATCAAAAAGGAATCCAAGAATGGATAATCAAAAGAAAAAAGGATTTTACGCGTTAATTGTTACGCAATTCTTAGAAGCGTTCAATGATAATGCCCTCAAAGTGACTGTCATTTTTATCATCATTGATCAATTCACTAAACAAGGAATGGGAACATTATATGTTTCATTAGCTAGCGCGCTTTTTATTTTACCTTTTCTATTATTTTCTACATACGCCGGTTATTTGGCCGACCGATTTAGTAAAAAAACAATAATAATTACAGCTAAAGTCGCGGAATTCTTTATATTGCTGCTGGGCCTATTGATATTTTCCAACAATAATGTTGGTGGTATGCTCTTGATATTATTTTTAATGGGCCTTCACAGCGCCTTCTTTAGTCCTTCCAAATACGGCATATTACCTGAAATATTGGATAAGAATGATCTTTCCGAGGGGAATGGTCAAATGCAAATGTTTACATACGCGGCCATTATTTTGGGTCAAGCGGGCGGAGGATATCTTTTACAAATTTTTAATTCAGAAGTATATAAGGTTTATTTTGTCTTCATTACTCTTTCCATTATCGGCATTTTAACCAGTTTATTTATTCCGCGCGTTCCCCCCTCGGGGTCAAAACGGAAAATCGAATGGAATTTTATCAAAGAAATTATCGGTAACGTTGCTTATATAAAAACAATGAGGCCGATTTTTTTATCCATCCTAGGCCTCGTATATTTCTCTTTCTTGGGGGGAATTTTTCAGCCGAATATTTTGTTATACGCGCGTACCATGATGGGCGTCGATACGCTTTTAGCGAGCATTCTGTTAGTTAGTACGTCTTTGGGAATTGCGATCGGCGGTTTTATGGCGGGACGATTCTCCGACCAGAAAATCGAATTGGGACTTGTTCCTCTAGGCGCCATAGGCTTAAGCCTATTTTCATTCTTGTTAGGCATTAATTATCATTCGTATTACGCGGTCTTTATGACGCTGTTTTTATTGGGACTATCGAGCGGATTTTATATCGTACCGTTGAATACTTTAATTCAATACGAAAGCCCCGTCGATCAGCGGGGAAGAATCTTATCGACAAATAATTTCTTCTCTTTCTTAGCTATTCTTATAGCCTCACTGAGTATTTTCGTTTTTGGTGAGATTTTAAAAGTCAATCCTGCTAATACATTTATGTTATTAGGTATTACGACCATATTGGGAACCATTTATGTTTGCCGTATACTTCCTTATGCCTTGGTCCGGTTAGTCGTTTGGTTACTAGCCAACACACTTTATAAAATCAGAGTAATAAATCGGCATAAGGTTCCTGACAAGGGCGGGGCTTTACTGGTTTCTAATCATGTATCATTTGTCGACGCTGTTTTGTTGGTGGTCACCGTGCAAAGGCCAATACGATTTGTGATGAGCCGGGATGTTTATAAGTGGCCGTTTTTAAATCCGTTCGTCAAATTCGCGCGTGTCATTCCCATCGATCACAAGGATAGTCCTAAAGAAATCATCAGGGCGCTCAATACTGCCAAAGAAGCATTAAAAAATGGTGAATTGGTTTGTATTTTTCCCGAAGGACAATTGACGCGCACCGGTAATACCTTAAAATTCAGCGGAGGCGTTGAACATATCGTTAAAGGTGTGGAATGTCCGATTATTCCTATACATCTCGATCGTATTTGGGGAAGTATTTTCAGTTGGGAAAATGGAAAATTTTTATGGAAATGGCCAAAGATTTTTCCTTATCCGGTAACGGTTTCCTTCGGAGACCCGCTGTCATCGACGACAACGGCTTTCGAAATACGTTCGCATATTATGGAATTGGGAGCCGAGGCTTTTCAATATCGTTTGGAAGATAAAATGACTTTACCAGAAAATTTTTGGCGTGAAGCCAGAAAACATCCGTTCAAATTTTGTATAACGGATTCGAGCGGAAAGAAACTGAATTATGCTGTAACATTGATTTCCGCCGTAGCTCTTTCGCGAAAACTCAGAGCAAAGCTTGATCAAGAAAAAACGATAGGCGTTCTTATTCCGCCTTCGGTCGCTGGCGCTTCGGTCAACATCAGTATTTCGATGATGAATAAAGTTCCGGTTAATATAAATTATACGTCATCTAAAGAAGCCATCATTTCAACTCTTAAGCAATGCGCCATGCAATATGTTATTACATCCCGTGTCTTTCTTGAGAAAACAGGAATTAACTTATCATGCGAAGTGATTTTTATTGAAGACATTATCGATTCAATATCAAGAAAAGATAAATTGAAAGCGACAATAGCATCATTTATTTTTCCGAACAGATTGTCTCATCGATTAATATTCGGCCCTAAAGATTATCGTGCGCATGAGAAATTAGCGACCATCATGTTCACCAGCGGCAGTACCGGCGAGCCCAAAGGTGTTATGTTAACGCACGGAAATATTACGTCCAATTTGGAAGGTTTATATCAAGTCTTTAATATCAAAAATAATGATGTCATGCTGGGGGTGCTGCCTTTTTTTCATTCCTTTGGGTTTACAGGCACATTGTGGTTTCCATTGATTAGCGGTATCGGCGTTGTTTATCATGGGAATCCTCTCGACGCAAAAGTGATCGGAAAATTGGCGAACGAGCACAAAACAACCATATTAATGGCGACACCGACATTCTTATCGACCTATCTCCGTCGCTGTGAACCAGAGCAATTTAAAAGTTTACGCATGGTTACCGTCGGAGCGGAGAAGTTAAAAGATAATTTAGCTAATGAATTCACAGCCAAATTCGGGATAGAACCGATGGAAGGCTATGGCTGTACAGAATTATCCCCGGTTGTTTCGATTAATTTACCCGACAATGAATTAGAGGAAAATTTACAAAAAGCTCACAAACGAGGAACCATAGGACTTCCATTACCTGGCATTGCGGTGAAAATTGTTGATCAAGCAACATTACAACCCGTTGGGCCCAGTCAAAACGGCGTATTGCTCATCAAAGGGCCGAATGTGATGAAAGGTTATCTGAATCAACCGGATAAAACGAATGAAGTGATTAAGGACGGCTGGTATACAACCGGTGACATTGCTCAGATCGACAATGACGGATTTATTACGATTACGGATCGATTAAGCCGCTTTAGCAAGATTGCCGGAGAAATGGTTCCTCATATTAAGATAGAAGAAAAAATTCAGTTTATATTGAATACCAGTGAACAAATTTGCGTGGTAACCGGCGTTCCCGACGATAAAAGAGGGGAAAAGCTTGTTGTTTTGTGTTTAAAAGATATTGATATTCCGTCTTTACTGGAAGAATTATCCAAATGCGGGTTGCCAAATTTATGGCTACCCTCAATGGATCATTTTATAAAAGTGGATGCTATACCTTTTTTAGGTACAGGGAAGCTTGATTTGGGCGCAATAAAAAGGATAGCTAATGAAAATCTTAATCAAAATATTAACTCTTAAAATAACGTTGTTCACGTATTTAACGAGTTTGGTTTTCGCAGGAGATGCACAATCAATGAAAAATCAAAATGTCAAAAACGGTCATGTGGTCACGAAAGATCAAAAGAAAATTTATTTTGATCATTATAAAAATAATCATCCCAAAGTGATCATTTTAGCGCATGGTTATTTTAATAGTAAAAAAGCCATTCTTTTCAAGGATATGGCCAAAGATTTAAATGATCAGTATGATGTTATCATCATGGATTTTAGAGGACATGGGGAAAGTGACGGACCTTTTGTTTGGACGGCGAAAGAATATCAGGATTTGGAAGCCATATTAGAATATGCTAAAAAAGAATACAAAGACATTGGTGTTATAGGATTTTCCTTAGGAGCAGCGACGAGTATTATTGTCGCAGCCCAGACTGACTTAATAACGAGTCTTATTGTCGTCAGCCCGCCAACAGATTTTGATAAAATTGAGAAACATTTTTGGAAAATGAAAATATCGGAAGCACTGTACAATGTTATCGGAGAGGGCAGGATTGGCAAAGGTGTACGGATGGGGAATTTATGGCTTAAGAAAACCAGGCCGATTGATGTTGTTCAAGATATTAAAATTCCGACTTTATTCATTCATGGTAAAAAAGATTGGTTGATATTACCTTGGCACTCCGAAAAGTTATATGAAAAAATCCAAGGAAATAAGAAATTAATCATGGTGGAAAAAGGCACACATTCAGAATATATTTATCGTAGCGATAAAGAGGGAACGATAAACATGTTTAAAGATTGGTTTAATGAAACGTTATAAATCAAAAGATTCAACCCGGGACAGTTCGTAACAAATGAAAACACTAAAAGATATTTATACGAGCCATGAAGTTTTCCGTCGATTGGCGGATGATATGAGTGCGGCGTACCCGTCTCTTAAGAAAAAAGAATTTTATCAGGCTCTGATTAAAGATCTCGAACAGTTGGAATTAAAAGCCCGCATTGAACGTGCGGCTGATGTCTGCCGTACATTCTTGTCATCGGATTATCCCAAAGCGCTGAATATCCTTTATAAGTTTGTTGATGGTAAAGATAGTTGTTTGATTTATCTTTTTTTGCCCACCTTTGTCGCAAAATACGGACAAAAACATTATGACCTGTCGATGAAAGCGCTTCACGATTTTACACAGTATTCCTCGTCGGAAGAAGGGATTCGTACATTTTTGTCGATGGATCTTGACGAAACCTTGAAGCAAATGATGAAATGGGCGCATTCGCCGAATATTCATGTCCGTCGATTGGCGTCAGAAGGTTGCCGTCCGCGCCTTCCTTGGGCGAAAAAAATTCCGGCCCTCATCGAAAAGCCGGAATTGACCTGGCCTATTCTTGAGAAACTTAAGACAGATTCCGAAAAATATGTACAGAAATCCGTCGCCAATCATATTAATGATATTTCTAAAGATCATTCGGATTGGATTATTGAACGTATACGTCATTGGGATCGATCACATCCGTCGACGGAGTGGATTGTGCGTCATGGCATGCGCACATTAATCAAACAAGGACATAAAGGCGCGCTAAATCTGTTTGGGCATGCGCAAAAACCTAAGATCAAATTAAATAATATCAGATGGGATAAAAATATTTATTTGGGGAAACGGGCTAGTTTTAACGGCGAAATTGTGTCGATTGGAAAAAAACCGCAAGAGCTTCTGCTTGATTATCGTGTCCATTTTTGTAAGAAAAATGGAAAACAAAATCCAAAAACATTTAAATGGAAAAAAATTACGCTTGATCCAGGAAAAACGATTCCTATTTCGATTCAATATCATTTTAGGGATTTGACCACCCGCAAACATTATCATGGCCCGCATGCCTGGCAATTGATGATCAATGGAGAGCTTTTTTTGACTTATCCTTTTGATGTCAAGGATTCCTGAAAATCCGTTGACGGAGGCAGGAGGAAGCTATATCCTGTTGAGATTATATGGGACCATTAATGCCTTCATTCAAAACAAAAATTTTATTTCTTGCCTTTGTCTTCCAGTTGGTTTTAAGTCCGCCCGCCTATTCTCATAGTGAAATGGATCAGATTAAGAATAATATGCCGCAGGTGGAGGCAAACATTGTTGAAGCCCAACGTCTTCTAACCCATAATGAAATTCGTAAGGCCATCGAAATACTATCAGCTATTTTAGTTGTGGCCCCGTATGATCCGCGGCCTTATGCTTTGCTGGCTGAAATTTATTTTCAGGCAAGAAATGATGAGAAGGCTTATGAAATTCTTGAAAAAGCCGGGCGTACGAAAACAAATCCTGAGTTTATTTATCAGTACGTCATGGATGCCATGCCAAAAGATGTTTCTCCCGTCCAAAATACTGACATTATTTCTATTGCTCCGTTTAAAGATAATAAAAAGTGCGCCGTGACATTTAATTTTGACGACGGGGCAAAGACGGCCGCTACGCTAGGTGTTCCGCTTTTTGAGAAGTTTGGATATAAGGCCACTTTGTTCATTAACCCTGGTTTTGTCAGTGATAACCCGAATGACGAAGCTTGGGGTATTTGGGATGATTGGCGTTATGCGCATGCACATGGATTTGAAATCGGTAATCATACATACAAACATACGATACTTAAAGATCTCAATGATAAAGATTTGGAGGGGGCCGTGAATGACAGTTACGATAAGCTTAAGGAGGAAATTGGGGTAGCCCCATTATCGTTTGCCTTTCCATCGGATGTGCCTAGTGAAAGAGGCATAAAAAAGGTCCAAGAACGTCATATGGCTCTTCGAAATCACGGTATATTAAGTGAACTTTATCCGAACGTGTTGATTGCCGTTTATGGGGGAAGCTATTTTACGGCACAAACAGCCAATCGCATGATTGATCTCGGAATTTCAAAAAAATTATGGTTGATTCCGCAACTTCACGCGATTTATTCCCCCGAAGTGAGAACATACAAGCCGGTGACGAAAGCTTTACTCACTGAACATTTGGAATATATCAAAAGTAAGGAAAATGAATTATGGGTTGATACGTTTTTTAATGTGTATGCTTATCTTAAAGAATTGAGAAGTACTAAGATCAGCGCTTCACGAGTAAGTCCGAAAAGTTTGGCCTTTGCATTAAAATGTCCATTGGACCCTAATATTTATAATATACCTTTAACCGTCATTATCCGTCCTGATACCAAACCGCAATTTTGCCGGGTTAAAACAAAGATGAGTAATCATCCAATACCCGTCGAGATCAAGGATGATGTCATCCTTCTCACCGTCTCTCCTCATGAAAAAGATCTCATTCTCGTTGAATGGGAATAATACCAAATTAATTTAAATTTAACCTTCCTTTAATGTGTGTTTTATTACAATCATCCAAGAAGTCGAGAAATTATTTTTAACAAGGAGGTGAAAGATGAAAAAAAGAATACTTAGCTTAATTGTTTTAAGTCTGTTTGCTTTGCCATTAACAAATGCTTATGCCATATTTGGATTAATAAGGACATTTAAAGGGCAAGTTCAGTATATCGACACCAATGTCATTGCCGTCACGCACGAAAAAGATAATCAAATTAAGGAAATGGTTTTTCAGGTTAAGCCGGAAACAAAATTGCACGAAGATTCATCCCTTGATAATTTAAGAATCGGCGATCATGTAAAAGTTCAGTATAAAGAGGAAGAAGATAGTAAAATTGCTGTTGCCATTGATAAATTAAAGACTGCCGTGAAGACAAAGACCACTGTCACAACGACCACCCGCTATGAATAATTTGCTACGTATGCAGGGGGCTTGACGTTCCCCTGCATATTTCCTTCCGATTCGTTAACATGAATATTGATTTAATCTTTTAACTACCGTGTTATAATTCTCCCCATGGTTATTAAAGACAGTTATAAGGAAATAGCCCGATTTTTATTCTCGGGGTTTATCGCTACCGCAGTTGATTTTGCTATTTATTATCTTGGTTTGAATTTTTTTCCAACCGTGGTCGCAAAAGGCATATCATTTGTTTGCGGCGGGATTGTTTTATATTTCTTGAATAAATATTGGACGTTCAAACAGGAAGACAAATCATATACAGAAGTAGTACGGTTTATTATTGGTGAGGTGTTGGCGTTTATTGTTAATATCGGAATAAATGAATTGATGTTGAGATTGAGCGCTTCGGTGTTTTTAGCGCTCGTCGTGGCAACAGCGGTTACGACGGTGTTTACGTTTATCTTATTTAAGTACTGGGTATTTAGTTCAAATAAAGAATGAAATTTAATCTGGCATCAAAAAGGGGGAGTGATGTGATGAAAAAATCAAAAGTTTGTTTAATTTTTGTTGGTGTTTTATTGTGTGCGTTCAGGTATACGGATGTGTATGCCGCTGATTCAACAATTCCCGATGGATATAGGGCGGTTGCAGCGAACACGCAAGATACAATCACCGGAACACTGGATTCAATTACGTCGGGGGATGAAAGTTCTGGAATTACGGCTAAAATTAGTGTTACCGATGCAAGCGGTATAGCAAGTACTTATGATATTCCAGATGATGTTAATATACGTGGAAAAAACAGGTCAAGATTATACTTTCGAGATTTGAAAAAAGGCGCCACTGTGGAGATTCATTTAAATTCCACCAGAGAAATCACACAGATTAATGTTCTAAAAGATGCTCCAAAAGAAACAAAGTAAAATTCATCATTAAAATGGCAGGTCATAATGATAAATATTATGACCTGCTTTTTTTTGGTGCCGAAGATGGGAATCGAACCCACATGGAATTTCTCCCACACGCCTCTGAAACGTGCGCGTCTACCAGTTTCGCCACTTCGGCAATAAATCTCCTGACAAATATAAGCGGGCAAGATAAATGTGTCAAGCTCACAAATTTTACCTAATTTCCTTAAACATGTTATACTCACCATACGTTTGATATGAAATATGATGAGTGTTCATCGAAAGGAATTTATGAAAGATTCACAACCTAGCTTTTATCATTTGGGGATTGCCCCAGATATACTTAAAATTTTAGAAAAAATAAAGTTTGTTACCCCTACGCCGATTCAATATAAAGCTATTCCTATTGCCTTAGAAGGGAAAGATGTTCTCGGAATTGCCCAAACAGGTACAGGTAAAACGATGGCCTTTGGTATTCCGACGGTGCAGCGTCTTTTAGCGGAAGGCGGACGCGCTTTAGTCTTGGTACCTACTCGCGAACTAGCCATTCAAGTCTCTGAATCGCTCAATCAACTTTTAAGACCATTTAAAATGAATAGTGTTGTTCTTATTGGTGGCGTAAAGATTGGTTCTCAGTTAGATGAGTTAAAACGTAATCCAGATGTTTTAATCGCGACCCCAGGCCGCATGAATGATCATATTTATCAAGGCACGATTGATTTAGGCGATATTAAAGTGCTTATTTTGGATGAAGCGGATCGTATGTTCGATATGGGATTTGCCCCGCAAGTTAATAGTATTTTACGCTGCTTGACAAATAAACATCAAACTATGCTTTTCTCCGCCACCATGCCTAAGGAAATAGTTAAACTGGCGACCAGCTGCATGGAATTGCCCATCAATGTGGAGATCGCTCCGACTGGGACGACGACTAAAGATGTCACGCATGAATTATTTATCGTCCGGGAGGCCGTTAAGAATGATGTCATTCGCATGCTGTTAACTCAATATAGAGGAACGGTGTTGATTTTTACCCGGACCAAGATTAAAGCTATGCGGGTCACCCGTGAAATACGCCGTATGGGCGAAAAAGTCGCTGAAATCCATTCGGATCGTTCTATGCAACAACGCAACCAGGCGATTGAAGGATTTAAACGCGGACGCCACCGTGTTCTTGTAGCTACCGATATTGCCGCGCGCGGAATTGATATTTCGATGATTGAATTAGTTGTTAACTATGATCTTCCCGATGAGAGTGAAAATTATATTCATCGTATCGGACGCACCGGACGTGCGGGACGCGAAGGTCATGCGGTTACGTTAGCTACACCTATACAAAGTCAAGACGTTCATAAGATTGAAAAATTAATCAACATGCCCCTACCTCGTTCACAGCATCCGGAATTTTCAGGAACTGAATTTTCGGATGAAGATTTTCCAGCCAAAAAAGGCAGACGGTTTCAAAAATCGCCTGATCGATCATTTCGTCCGGAGAGGCGATATGGTGGTGGAAGTTCTGCGAAACCTAAAAAATTCGGCCGGCCAAAAGCTTACAAAAAAAATAAATAAGCGTCCTCATAATTTTTGACAAAATTAGGTACAGATGGAGATTTTTGTTATACATTAATATCTATGTCTAATGTCAAGAAAGCCCCGATGAGTTCTGCCGAATCCATTTTCAAAGAATTGGATTTCACCATTAACAAAGACGATATTTATTTCAACACCATTGATAATATTCTGCGGGCCGCGGATATTCTGGAATTACCTAAACGGCTGCGCTTAATTTTATCCCAACCGAAAAATGAAATCATTGTTCATTTTCCTGTTCGCATGGATGATGGATCTTTTAAATTGTTTAAAGGCTATCGAGTTCAGCATAATAATGTCTTAGGGCCCTATAAGGGCGGGATTCGGTATGATCATTCGGTTCATCTAGATCATATCAAGGCCTTGGCAGCGATTATGACGATTAAATGTGCGCTGGTTCGTCTTCCGTTTGGTGGCGCTAAAGGCGGCGTGCAATTTGATCCGCGCAGTGTTTCCCATGATGAATTGATGCGGCTGACTCGGCGTTTTATCAGCGCTTTGGGTAATAATATTGGTCCGGACGTCGATATGCCCGCGCCTGACGTGGGGACAAATTCGCAAATCATGGCCTGGATGGCGGATACTTATATCAGTATGGATCCTCAGCAGAAAGTCTCAGCTCTAGGCGTTGTTACCGGAAAACCGTTATCATTTGGCGGTTCACATGGCCGGGAAAAGGCCACGGGTCAGGGAGTGGTTTACGTGTTGGATGAAATGCTTTCGGAATATAAACTTTCTCTAAAAAATTGTTCTTATAGTTTGGTGGGATTTGGGAATGTCGGCTCTTGGGTTGGACGACTTTTGCAAGAGCGCGGCTCAAAACTAAAAGCAGTGGGGGATCACACCGGATTTATTTTTAATAGTAAGGGAATTGATTCGGTTGCGTTGGCCGAACATGTGAAAAATAAAGGCGGGGTTCAAGGCTTTGCCAAAGCAGAGAAGATAAAAGAAAAAGATTTTTATACGACCAAAGTGGACTTATTTATCCCTGCCGCGCTGGAACAAATGATCGATCTTAAAAAAGCAAAAATGATTGACTGCAAGGTTGTGGTAGAGGCTGCCAATATGCCTCTTAAACCTGAAGCGGAAGAATATTTTCATAAAAAAGGGATCCATATTTTACCGGCGGTTTTATGCAATGTCGGCGGAGTGACGGTCAGTTATTTTGAATGGAAACAAAATCGCCAGTCGGAAACCTGGGATTTAGAATTTGTCGACCAACAATTAAAGAAGACCATGATTCAGGCCGCGCAAAGAGTTAAAAAGACTGCTAGAGAACGAAAATGCACTTTGCATCAGGCAGCTTATTGTTCCGCGTTAGAACATTTAAATGAGGTTTACGAGTTAAGAGGTATTTTCCCTTAATAGGGGGGGCTAAAATCAGCCGGAATTTAAAATATTTGTCTTAGAGCGAAAGTTGTTGAAACTATTGACAAAGGGTGCCTTTATGGTAAACTTTGGTTTAATAAATTTACATTCTATGTATACCTAAGGTATCGATTTAAGGAGCAATCATTGTTCATTAATGATTGTTTTTTTATGTTGGATCAAATCCAAAAAGGTCAATCGCGCTGTCCATTTTTACCAACTCATCATATGGGACTTGTCATTATGTCCTATTTAAATAAGCGACGTATCCGCTGATGCCTCCCACCGACCATTCGTTCCAAAAACCCAAAAAATCAATAAATTTCAGTTTTCATGAGGGTTTAGTCTAACTATATGCCGACTGGAAACTTTAATGTATACAAAATAAACCATAAGGAGGTGATTATAATGAAAAAATTAAACATTCTATTTGCACTTTTTATCGGCAGTCTTATCTCTACCGCGGTTGTTTCAGCGGAAGAAATGGCCGTAGAAGCAGCACCAGCAGTAGAAGCTGTTGTAGAAGCCGCCGCACCAGTGGCAGCTGAAGCAGTAGCTGTAGAAGAAGCAGTTGTACCAGCAGTCATTGAAGCCGGCGTTCCAGCAACAGAGGAAGCAGTAGCCGCTACAAGCGTATCTGGAGCAATCGTTTCTATCAATATCGATGAACAATATGTCGTTATTGATTCTGGAGTAGAAGGAAAGGACGGCATGACCGAAACCGCCATTTTTTATTTTACTGATGCAGTAAAAATTCTAAAAGGCGATGCGGAAGTAGCCGCTTCTAATCTCGTTGAAGGCGATAAGGTATCTATTGAATACACAACAGACGAAGATGGTAATAAAGTTGTCAGTACAATAACCGTACAGTAATCAGCCTTATCAGACGAAAGGACAAGTGAATGAGAAGAGCATTATCAGCATTCATGGTTTTGATGTTAACTGTTGTCACGTTCGCCGGATGTACATGTATGAAAAAGGAAACTTCAGCTGAAGTTGACTCATCCATGACCGCACCGACTGAACCAGCAGCACCAGTTGCACCTGAAGCACCAGCTGCACCGTAAGTTTTGTTATAGCTGTAGTGCCGCCGAATCCTAACGGAGCGGGAAAAATAGTAATTGGGTAAATCTTACGCGAGTAAGACGGGGAAGTCTGCCATCCGCACCCATAAAATAATCCCGTAGGCGTGGGCAGATACTTTTAAAATGGTCTTTTGATATCGTTATAATCGCCGAATTTTATGGATTTGAATTTTTAAGTAACGATGTGAACGGTCATTCGTTTATTTTTGATAGACGATATCAAAAATATCAGGCCATTTTTATTAGAAAATAGCGACTAGCTAGAAAATTTTCTAAGATATTTGAAAAAAATAGTTGTTTATTTGAAAAAAGAATGTATTATTAACTTATAAAAAATTAAAGGAGGAGCACTTCCCGAAAAGTATCAGGTGACAACTGATCTCAGGCACAAATTAATACAATGTCTGACGAGGAAAGAAAGTTAAACGCAAGTTCTAGTTTTTAAGTTGTTGAATTTCAAATGAAATTTAGTAGCTTTATAACTGGGTATTGCGTTTTTTTATTGCTCATAACAATCCTACAGGAGTAATCACAAAAAAAAAGACGCCCAACTTGAAGTTCAAAGTTAATCATAAAATTTAATTAGGAGAGAAAAATGTTTAAGAAATGGATAATGGTTAGTGTTCTGTGTGTTTTGGCAACAGCTTTTTCAGGATTTGCCCAAGCGCAGGAACAAGGTGAGCCGGATTATACTTCAGGAATCGTAAAAAGTATATCCGCAACCGCTATGACAATTACAGAGTCAGACACCGAAGAAGAAACGGAAACAACATTTGTTATCGATAGCAATACGATTTTGGAAAATATTGCCTCGATTGAAGAAATTGTTGCTGGAGACGAAGTGTATGTCGATTTTGTCGTCAATGCGACGGGAAAAGTTGCGGTTAATCTTTACAAAATGGGTATGATTGACGACGCTGATTTAGATGCTGGTGATCCTGGTATTGCTGATGATGCGGCGGATCAAGTGGATGTTGAAGGAACGATGGATGCAGAGCCACAAGAGTAATCACAAAACAACTTTAAATAATAAAAAACAGAGAAATGGATTTCGACAATTTCTAAACGGTATTCCGCTCCAAAGCGGCCGGTTGGATTTTATATAGAATTCATTGTTAATGAATAATCAACAATTGATTAATCAAGGAGCGAAGTAAAGATGCCTAAAGTTCAAGAAGCACTGAAGACAACACCTGTAAAAAAGGCGACGTCTGATCAATCAACAGTGAATCAAGTGTGGGGAATTGCTAGTAGTATTGATATATATGATTGTAATCCAGAAACAATTCGTGATGCAGCTAAAATTAAGAAGTTTGTTGCAGAATTGTGTGAATTGATTGAAATGAAACGATACGGTAATACAATGGTTGTGCATTTTGGTGAAGAAGAAAGGGTGGCTGGTTTTTCTATGGTTCAACTTATCGAAACTTCACTGATCTCCGCTCATTTTGCTAATCTAACGAATACTGTCTACCTGGACGTATTCAGCTGCAAGGCGTATGACCTCGAAAAAGTCGAGAAGTTTTCTCGAAAGTTTTTTGGAGGTAAACGAAGCATCACTAATGTTAAGCACCGATACTAAGGTTTTGGAAATTTACGCAGAAACGAATTTAGAAGCCTGCCGTAAACTTTGGGAACAGCTCATCCCATCGGAACATTTAACTGACCGATGGGATGTTCGCTTATGTTTCCATGAACATTTTCAAAGAGATCTCCTCTTTGTGGTTGCCAGAGAAGAGGGGCGTATCGTCGGTTTCATGCCGCTCAGCTTTATCCCCGAAAATAATTATTATGGTTATTTCCCCGGTGAAGTTTGGAAGAATAAAACCTGGCTGGAACAGAATCATTTAATCGCCAAAGACCAAACTGTTCTCCGGGCCATGCTGGATTGGATGCAATCTAATAAAATGAATTGTCATTTAAGATATTTGCATGGGAATCCTCAATTGCCGCCGGATTTATCCAGTGAAGATGAAATTGGATATCTTTTTTATCCCAAGCTGCTTAATCATAGTATGGAGAATTATTATTCTCTCTTTTCACGAAAATCCATCAAGTCTATTCGTAAAGAAGTCGATAATTTTTATTCGCGGAATGTGATCATTCGAACGGATCAGCCGGAAGATTATGATTTGATGGTCAAAATGAATTTAGATCGATTCGGGGAAAATTCTTACTTTTCTGATCAGCGGTTTGCCAAAAGTTTTAAAGCCCTCAAAGACCTGCTTCAGCAAAATGGGTGGCTTAGAATGACATCAGTCGTTATTGACGGACAGACTATTGCCGTCGACATGGGCTGTATTTATAATGGCGCTTATATCATCTTAGCCGGCGGGACGGATTATGGATTTCCCGGCGTCGCTAAGGTCATCAATCTTTATCATATGAAAGAAGCGTGTGAAAAGAATTATGATGAAGTTGATTTTCTCTGCGGTGATTTTTCATGGAAAAAAATTTTCCATCTTTCCCCACGGCCGCTCTATCATCTGACCAAAATGGTTTAACAATCATGCCGAAGCAAAAAATCTTAGTCGTAGGAACGACGATTGATTATGTTGAAATTTTGAATTCCCGTTTTCAAAATCGTTTGATTTTTCTTACGGATGAAGAAGAACGCGGTAAGTCTGAGAATTCTAAAGAAAACAATCTGCAGGAAATTGTCGTTGATTTAGAAAACTCTGACCGGGCTCAACAAATTCTGTTCAAGTATTTAAAAGAACAAGACATTAAGTTATCCGGTGTGGTTTGTTTTGACTGTGAGTCATTGGCTTTAGCATCGACAATTGCTCAACAATACGAACTGCCTTTCCCGACGGCGGAATCGATTATGAACTGCCGTTCCAAATTTCGTTCCAAAGATCTTTGGGCCAAGAATGGAGTTTCTTGTCCGAAAGCTAAATTAATTAAAACGGAAGAAGATGCTCTTGAATTTTTCAAGCAATTAAAAGCTCCGGCCGTACTGAAACCTTTGAGCAGCAGCGGCAGTGAATTGGTTTTCTTATGCAAAAACGAGGAACAATGCCGAGAAGCTTATCGAATTATGAGTGAAAAATTGAAAAATAGTTTGAATCGACGAATGTATACGTCGCAGAATATGCGTGATGAAGAAAATCCGCGCGATACTGTGGTGATGGAAGAATACATCGGCGGTGATGAATACAGTTGTGATTTTGTTTTGGAGAATAAAACGGTTAGTGTGATTCGTCTGACGAGAAAATATTATGACGAGCGCTCGACGTTTGGAACGATGCAAGCGTATCAATTGCCTGCGGAGCTTCCGTCGAGCATTAGTCTTGCCGATCTTGAGTCGTTTCTTTTAAAGGCGGCGCATAGTTTAGGATTAACACGATCGATAACCATGGTTGACTTTAAGATTTATAATGGACGTATTTATTTGATTGAAATGACACCGCGCCCCGGCGGAGATTGTTTGCCTATTTTGATTGAAGCAAGCTCTGGATTTGATATTTTTTCTGCTGCTTTAGATTTTTCTGAAGGTAAATCTGTACAATGGCCGAAGAAAACAGATTGGAATCCCGTCGTGGGATTGCATCTGATTGCCACACAGCGTGGAGTATTAAAGAAACTGGATGTTCAGTCAGCGGAACATGATCCGCGATTTGTGCGTTGTTACCGTAAACGTTTTGACGGTGAAAGTATTGAACTTCCACCTGACGATTATGATTCCAGGTTATTAGGATTTGTTCTTTTTAAACCGTCGTCGGGAATTTCTATTTCCCAACAATGCGGCGAAATACTTAAAAACATCACGATTGAAGTAGAGTAAATTATGGCGAAAAATAATTATCTTCAGAAAGCTAAATCCATTTTGGAACAAAAAACACCCGTGTTAAAACGGGAAACATTGCGCGATTTTGTCGGCCATTATCTTAAGTCTAAAGACGTTTATTTAGACGCCTGTAAAAAATTCGGTTCACCGCTTTATTTAATTGATGAGCCAGCGATTGTTAGAAAAGCCCGTGAATTTCGAGTAGCTTTTGAAAAATATCTTCCTAAAGTCAAAATTTTTTATGCTTTAAAAAGTAATTATCATCCTTTTTTGATTCGGACTTTGGTTAAGGAAGGTTACGGAATTGATGTCTCCAGCGGTCGTGAATTAGAAATGGCTCTTCGTCAAAAGGCAGCGTCGATGATTTTTAGTGGTCCCGGAAAAACGGTTCCCGAATTAGAATTAGCGTGCGATCATCATGACAAAGTCATTGTCTTAATAGATAATTTTGATGAATTAGAACGTCTTCAAAGAGTTGCCAATCGTAAGAATATAAAAATCCGCGCCGGAATTCGTTTAATGATTGAGGAAAAAGGATTATGGCGCAAGTTTGGAATTCCTTTGAGGCTGCTTTCGGAATTTTTTAAACAAGCGGCGGATTGTAGAAATATTGATTTATGCGGTTTGCAATTTCATGCCAGCTGGAATTTAGACACGACGAAACAAGTCGCTATTTTACGTCGTTTAAAGAAAGTTTTATCAACATTAGATAAAAAGATTTTAAGTAAAATACATTTTGTTGATATCGGCGGAGGTTATTGGCCGGTGCAAGGCGAGTGGATGCAGCCAAGCGCTACACCGGAAGGCAATCTCAAACAAAGTTTAGATCCGTTATTGACTCAACGAGCTGGACATTATTGTTTACCTTCTCTGGGTATTGATCAATTTGCCCAACAGATAGCTCAGGTCATTGAACGAGAGCTATTTCCTTATACTCAATGTGAAATTTATTTAGAACCTGGACGGTGGATTTGTCACGAAGCTATGCATATTTTGTTTTCGGTAGTTGATAAAAAAGCCGAGGATGTGGTGATTGCTGATGCCGGAACCAATACTGTTGGATGGGAACGGTTTGAAACAGATTACTTTCCGGTCATTAATTTGACTCATCCATCGTTAGACGAAAAATCTTGTATGATTTTCGGATCATTATGCACACCGCATGATATTTGGGGATATAACTATTTTGGGAAAACCATAGAAAAAGATGATGTGCTTATGATCCCAACACAAGGTGCTTATACATATAGCTTGCGCCAGGAATTTATTAAAAATCTTCCTCAAGAAGTCATCATAAATGACTCTGGGACGAGAATTTGGAAGGAAACCCCGGTCATAAAATAATGAGAAGGGTGTGAATAAAGCTAAAAAAACTGGTTTTTTAAGACTTTAGGCTTTAAACTTATAGTTTATCTGAGTAATAGACATTTAAATTTTTTTTGCTAGAATATACGCCTAAGTAATTACAAAGATCCAAGACCCCCTAGCACAATTTATAAGGGTAAAATAAAGATCAAACTTTAATAAATAGAATGGTTTGATGAATTCAGGAGCACGTACGGTATGAAAGAAGTCATGAGTTGGGAAAATATGAATTTGCCGGATGAATTAAGAAAAATATTATCATCCGCTTCTAAAGTTATTATCCCAAAAAATAAATCAGAACTCATCGAACTGTCCATGGGTAATGCGGGAGCTGATACCTTTGAAGTGGCTTATGATACCAAAGGTAAAGGCAGAGTCGTCGAAGCCATCGTTCATCGTGTCCGTAACGGTATTGCTGTCAACTATACAGAAAGTTATATGCGCCGGCGTGATCCAAAAAGCATGGTCATTGCCGATGATAAACCTACCAATAAATCACATTTCTCTACCAGATTTAATGTTCCTTTTCCTAAGTTTCGTCAGGAAATTTTTGATTGGCTGAAAGCTCAGGAACTCATCTTCGTTCCGTTCTATGCGGGAAGCC
The DNA here is from genome assembly GCA_018062515.1 of Candidatus Omnitrophota bacterium. Lineage (GTDB taxonomy): Bacteria > Omnitrophota > Gorgyraeia > Zapsychrales > Zapsychraceae > JAGOSC01. The sequence continues at coordinate 9,979 of JAGOSC010000028.1, read as the reverse complement.
CCGAACTCAATTACAATGCTTTGATGGTTGGACCGGCTAACGCAACATTTTTTGCCGCGGCATTGGTTGATATTCAGGGAATGATTCCGGCGGATGAATTAACCGCCGATTTTAATCCATTATCGATCATTTATCTTACGCCGACATTCCGTCATTCACACTGCGACGGGAAACAAGTCGTTATTCATAATCGTACAGATAAAATTCACGAAATTTTTTCTTTAAATCTTTATCCCGGACCTAGCGCTAAAAAAGGCGTTTATAGCATGCTGATTGACTTGGGTGAAAAAGAAGGCTGGGTCACCGCGCATGGTTCAACGGTGCGTGTTACCACTCCATATGACAATGAATTTGTGATTATGCATGAAGGTGCCAGCGGCGGCGGAAAAAGTGAAATGCTGCAGTATCCGCATCGTCAGCCCGATGGGCGTCTTTTGATCGGTGAAAATATTGTCAGTGAGAAAAAAAGATATATTCCGCTCTTTCAAGGATGTACGCTCAATCCGGTGACGGATGATATGGCGCTTTGCCATCCTTCGATTCAAAATAACAGCGGGAAATTAGTCGTACAGGATGCTGAAAAGGGATGGTTTGTGCGTGTTGACAATATTACCCATTACGGCGTTGATAATTATCTCGAGAATTTATGTACGAATCCAAAAGAGCCTTTGGTTTTCTTAAATTTATATTCCGTCCCGAAAGCGACGTGTTTGATTTGGGAACATATTGAAGACAAACCCGGTAAGCCATGTCCTAATCCGCGGGTCATTCTTCCTCGTCACATTGTACCGGATACGGTGGATGAGCCTGTAGAAGTGAATGTCCGCAGTTTTGGCGTCCGGACACCGCCCTGTACTTTAGAAAATCCAACCTATGGTATTTTAGGTATGTTACACATTTTACCGCCGGCGATTGCCTGGTTATGGCGGCTTGTTTCTCCACGTGGATTCGCCAATCCAAGCATCACGGACACGGGAGGGATGAGCAGTGAAGGGGTAGGGTCTTATTGGCCGTTTGCCACTGGGCGACGGGTTGATCAAGCCAATTTACTTCTTCGTCAAATCATTGCAACACCTAAGACGAAATTTACACTTACTCCGAATCAATATATCGGCGTTTGGAAAGTCGGATTTATGCCGCAATGGATTGCACGTGAATATTTATCTCGTCGAGGAAGCGCCCGTTTCAAACCTAAACAAATTGAGCCGGCCCGCTGTCCGCTATTAGGATATGCGATACATTCTATGCAAATCGAAGGTTTTTTCCTCAATCGGGAATTTCTGCAGGTGGAAACACAACCTGAAATCGGCGAAGAAGGTTACGATGCCGGTGCTAAAATTCTTACGGAATTTTTTAAAGAAGAAATTAGCCTGTACGTCGGAGAAAAAGATCTGGATCCCAAAGCCAGAGAAATTATTGAATGCTGCCTGAATAATGGTTCCGTCCAAGATTATGAGAATATTCTTGAGATAGGCATTGAATAAGCCATCTAGCGCATGAAAACCATCATACTTCTTACCATTTCCAATATATTTATGACGTTTGCTTGGTATGGTCACTTAAAGTATAAAAACTCGCCTTTATTTCTCGCCATTTTAGTCAGTTGGCTGATTGCTTTCGCTGAATACTGTTTTCAAGTTCCCGCCAATCGTTATGGACACGCTCAATTTTCAGCCGCTCAGCTTAAAACAATGCAGGAAGTGATTACGTTAATCGTGTTTTGTGTTTTTTCTGTTTTGTATCTTAAAGAAGATTTGAAATGGAACTACATGGTTGGATTTGCGCTTATGATCCTCGCTGTCTTCTTCGTATTTAAAAAATGGTAAGGACTAAAAATTGATTTTATTAGAAAAAATATAATCATCGACGCTGCGGATTGTTATTGTTCCATTTTACTGTTGAAACGAAGATAAAATTTTTTGAAAAAAAGATGGTTAAATGTTTCTAAAGAATATAAGATGAATCTGTTCATTCGGAATTTCTTGAAATAGCATATATCCACTGATTATGGTCCGTTGCGTTTTAAATTCCAAAATTATTAAAGGTTTACATTTTGGCTGGAATATGTTAAAAAATTAAAATATTTTTTCAAAGATTTAGATTGTTCAGCCGCAAGCCGCTTGGGATTAATTTAACATAACACTTGTCAGCGCTTTTCGCGCTAACAAAAAAGGAGGAACCATAATTGAAGCTAGTCCAGGAAACAATCCCGACAAAAAAAGAAGTTTCAAAGAAAGAAAAACAGCAAAATGTTTGGGGTATTGCCAGCAGTATTGATATTTATGAGTGTAATCCTCAAACCATCCGTGATGCAGCCAAAATAAAACAATTCGTTAAAGAACTGTGTGAATTGATCGGAATGAAACGGTTCGGCGAAACTCAGGTTGTACATTTCGGAGAAGAAGAGCGGGTGGCCGGTTTTTCTATGGTTCAGCTGATCGAAACTTCCCTCATATCAGCTCATTTCGCTAATCTAACCAATACCGTGTATCTTGATGTGTTCAGCTGCAAAGCGTATAACCTTGATGTTGTGAAGACTTTTGCTCAAAAATTCTTTCAAGGCAAACGTTGTTTGACTAATATCAATAACCGTTATTAATTCGACTTTTTAAATCCTGTTACCGATTATCAGGTTTCTTTGGATTTTTATAAATAAAAAAAGCCCAGCTTAAAATAAGCTGGGCTTTTATGTTTTAATCAATTAGAAGGCTAAAATATCATAAGATCGAATCGTTTTTCTTCCATTTGCCGTACATTTCTTTTGAGCTTGATCAACTAGCCAGTACACATATTCGTTCAATGCATCCAATGCGTCAGAAGAAACATTATAAGTTTCTTTACCGCCGGCTTTCAGTGCTTCTTTTGTTTTTGAACCGACTAATAACATCTCTTTTTCCTTACCTTTAGCCATTTGGTCTGTCCTTTCTTAAAAGTTCATAAAAGTTATTAAGAGAATTTAATTTAAAAAACTTTAACCGTCAAGTATAAAATTTTGATAATTCTCTTACCCGGAGTAAAGAAGGTCTAGTTATGAGCCGGATTTATTTATTTGACAAGTTAAGGTATTTGTAGATAATAAATGAAAATAATTTCTATTTGAATATGAATCAATATATCGAATCACTTAAAATTAGCGGATTTAAGATCACACCTAAACGCTTGGCGATTATCGAATTGTTTCTTAAAGAAAATCGCGTCTTGACTCCGGAAGAAGTGTGGTCGCCTTTGAAGAAAGATATTGGTCAGCTTGGTTTGCCGAGCGTATACAGGAATCTTGAATCATTGGTGGAATGCGGTGTGTTAACGCGAGTTCATCAATTTGATAATAAACGCTACTACGGCCTTTGTCATGCGCAGGATCACACGCATCATCACCATCATATTATTTGTACGGCTTGCGGAAAGATCGGAGAGTTCGAAGGATGTTTACTGGAGAATGTAAAAAAGATTAAGGGATTTAAAGTTTTAAAACATTTTGTTCAACTAGAAGGTTTATGTACAAACTGCCAAGTATAACAAAGGAAAATTTATGACAAAACCGCCGACAAAGGGACAATATATTTTAACTGAACTGGCGCATCATATTCCATTTTCTGCATTCGGAGTTATGGTTGCACTGCTAATGATGGGTTTATTAACTTTCTTCGTCGAGATTTCCGGTCAAGAAGCGGCTTTACCTCACGCATTGGAAAATTTATATCACGTATTTCACCCTAGTCATATTTTCATCAGTGCGGTAACATCGACGGCAATGTTTGTCAAACATGACCGAAATACCTTCAAAGCTGTTTGTATCGGCTTTTTTGGATCCATTATTTTGTGTACATTGAGTGATGCCATATTCCCATTTTTTGGAGGTTTAATGATCGGAGGCAAGATGAATTTTCACGTCGATATTTTGCAGCATCCGGGAATTGTTTTACCATTTGCGGTGATTGGGACAATTGCGGGGTTAGCCGCACCGAAGAGTTTTGAGCGAGCCACCGAATATTCTCATTCCATGCATATATTTGTCAGTAGTGTCGCGTCTATCATCTATTTATTAGCCTTTGGCATGGAGAATTGGGTGCATTATTTGGGAGCGATTTTTGTTGTAACGGTATTTGCTGTCATGGTTCCATGCTGTTTGAGTGATATTGTATTTCCATTGGCATGTTCACACTCGCATTGTAAACATAAAGATGTTATGGAAGAAGAGCATCCTCATTAAGTTTCTTGTAAGAAATATTTGTTAATTGAATAAAGTTTGCCTATAATAAATGCCCTATGAAAATATTCAGTCATATTTTAAAGACACTATTAATCGGATTGATTAGGATCTATCAAATAACTTTATCCAAACTTTTTCCGCCCATTTGCCGTCATATCCCGTCCTGTTCAAATTATGCGGTTGAGGCCATTAATGTTTACGGGCCATTTAAAGGTATTCGATTATCCGTCGGACGGATATTAAAATGCCACCCGTTCGGTACGTTTGGATATGATCCTCTTCCTGCGAAAGACGAACAACATGCCGTTAAAGATTTATAATTCATTATCACATCAAAAAGAAGTATTTGAGTCCATTGAGCCGGGACACGTCAAGATGTATGTCTGCGGACCAACGGTTTATGATTTACTTCACGTCGGAAATTTCCGCGGCGCCATTTTTTTCAATTTGGTGAGAAGTTGGTTAGAGCACTCAGGTTACAAAGTCGATTTTGTTTATAATTATACCGATATCGACGATAAAATTATCAATAAAGCAAAAGAACAGGGCAAGAATGCCTTAGATGTTTCCGGTCATTATATTGAAGAGTTTATAAAGGATTACGCATCGCTAAAACTTCCACCGCACACGCACAATCCGAAATGTTCTGATCATATGGATGATATGGTCGAATTCATATCGACACTGATTAATGAAAAACATGCCTATGCCATTGAAGGATCAGTGTTTTATTCGATTGATAGTTTTAAAGACTATGGAAAATTAAGCGGAAAAAATATTGAGGAATTACAAGCTGGACACCGCGTTGATCCGGATCCGCGTAAACACAATCCATTGGATTTTATTCTATGGAAGCCATCCAAAGACGGTGAACCGTCATGGGATTCCCCGTGGGGAAAAGGACGCCCAGGATGGCATATTGAATGCTCGGCGATGAACCATAGTTTTTTCGGCGATCAAATTGATATTCACGGCGGAGGAATTGACCTTATCTTTCCTCATCATGAAAACGAAATAGCTCAAACGCAAGGATTAACCGGTAAGACATTCAGCAAGTATTGGATGCATAATAATTTTATTCAGTTCGGCGATCAGAAAATGTCCAAATCACTGGGCAATGTCATTAAAGCCAGAGATTTTATGGAGCAGTATCATCCAGAGATTTTAAAATTTGTGATTCTCAGCGCTCATTATCGTTCACCGTTACAAATGTCGACGGAAAGCGTACATCAAAAAATGCAAGGGTTGTCGAGAATATATTCCGCGATCAATTTAGCGAATGGAATTTTATCTTCCGATCAAATAACCACAGGAGCAGCGGATAAAGATTTTATTTCCAAAATTGACCAAGCCACTCGGGAAATTGATGAGGCTTTAAATGATGATTTTAATACACCCAAGACATTCGCAGCCATATTCGATCTAGTCCGCGCTTTTAATGACACGGCTCTTAATAAAAAAATTACCCCGATCTTGAAATCCAATGCGTCTGCATTTAAGGATTTTATGGGAAAATTGTCTATATGGATGAGTTTATTCAGCGAGCCAGCGGACGAATTCTTGACGATATTAGATCGTATTTTGATTAAAGAAAAAGGGTTGGATGAATCTAAAATCGAAAAAATGATCAATGATCGCATCGCAGCGAGAACGAATAAAGATTTTACCCGTTCAGATGCAATTAGAGACGAACTGGATTCTATGGGCATCGAAGTCAAGGATACGCCAAAGGGAATGGTCTGGAGGGTTAAGGCAGGAAATGAATCATGACCGAAGACGAACAATGGATGTCTATGGCGTTGAAGGAAGCCGAGAAAGGGCGTGGTAAAGTTGAGCCCAGTCCCATGGTCGGTGCTGTTATTGTTGAGAAAGGCAAGGCCGTGTCCGTCGGGCATTACAATGTTGATGGCGGGCCGCATGCAGAAATTATTGTTCTTAATCAACTGAAACGGAAACCTCTTCCCGGCGCTGTTTTGTACGTGACATTGGAACCGTGCTCGACGCGTGGCCGCACTGGCGCGTGTACAGAGGCGATTATTAAATCCGGAATCTCGACGGTTGTGATTGGAACTATCGATCCCAATCCGGCTCATCAGGGACGAGGAATTGATGTTTTAAAAAAATCAAATATTATCGTACGAACCGATGTTCTTGAAACGCAGTGCACCGTTCTTAACAAAGTATTTAATGAACAGATGAAAAAGTTACAATAATAATTGTTGCTGATTTGTGCGATTTGACAATCACAATACATTATGATAGACTTTTGAAGTTATGAAAAACTTAATGATTAAAAACATGCATTCTCTGTGTATAACGCTTTTTCCAGTCTGGAGGAAGTCGGCGGAGAGGGGTGTTTTTTAGTCATTAGTTAAACAATTTACTTAAAAAATTTCTAAAAGCCACCTTTTCTTCGCGAAACGGTGGCTTTTTTATTTGTATATAAAATTGCATTAATTCAAAAGGAGGTGAGTCACATGGCGATGGAAGCATTATTTGTCATCACGCTGGTTAAATGGATGTCTAACCAAAGAAAGTTAGAAAATTCAGATAACAAAGAAAAAAGTTGAAGTTTTTATATGGTTTTATTGAAAGGAGTAAGAATGAAAAATCGATTCATTGAACAAGAAAATAAGCAAACAAACTCTCAGGAGCACTTGTTGAAAGTAACGGCATTACTCTATTTGAAAGAGGCTTTGTATAAAGAGAAATATGAGGAATGCCTTGAACTTATAACGGTGGCTAAACGTTATGGAGTTGAACAAGAGGAAATTCAAAAGATTATTTCTCGTCACGTCTTAAGATTAAAAAAGGGCCTGGTGTATGAGGCTTCTGCTAAGGAGAGAGAAGGTCGTTTGAGTTTCTAATAGGAGACAGGCATTATGCCTCATCAATGTCCGTAAGAGGACAGTTCTTATCAAAGAGCTGTCCTCTTTTTTTAATCTAAAATATTAATTTATGGAACGAATAAGAGAGATTATTTTATGGCGTCACAATACATATTGTCGCTCAATGGATAAGCGGTAATCTTGATTTTTCTAAAACCAGCCTTTTTCAAGATTTGCTTTAAGTTGGAGGGGGAAAAATAGACGATGTGATCCGGCGGACGCAAACCTACCCACTGATCTTGTTTAATAAATCGATTCCAGCATTGATAGTTGGGGGTTTTGAGAAGGAAAATACCATTGGGTTTTAAAAGTTCATGGCACCTTTGGACGACCGCTAATGGATTATCAAGATGTTCGATGATTGAGACAAGTGTGATGGCATCAAATTTCTGAGCGCCGAAATCACATGATTGCAGATCGCCCAGTCTCACATTCAATCCTTTATTTTGATTGGCCAAATTTACTAAGTAAGAAGATATTTCTATGCCATGACATTCGTAATGATCTCGCGCGTGAAGCAAAACCCCGCCGGCTCCGCATCCACCGTCGAGAATGACCCCGCCTTGCGGTAAATAATGCTGAAGTTTTTTTAGGAAAATCCCGTTTTTGTTCCGTCCAGAAATATTATTAAAAAAAGACTTAAATCGACGAGCGACTCGTTGAATCATAGTTCTTTTTTTCGTATTTCTTTCGGTGATCTTGTTTTCTGTATATAAGTCCGGGCGATCTATACGCACGGGCAAAGGATCAATACGGGCGAATTTGCATTGTGTACATTCATCAATGGTCCATTCGTTAATTGTGTAAATGTTTTTCCATTGAGAATGGTCACAGACCGGGCAGACGGTGATATGTTTTTGCTCGAAAGAGGTTTTCATCGATAAAATAAACTATCATATAAACACGGTTAGTACTAGGAATATTCATAATAGCCTATTCAATAGATGATAAATTAATCTTAATAAGTTCTATGTAAACTGGACATTTCGACATCAATACGCATTCATAAAAGGGGATCGTTTTTAAGCTTTGCTTTAGAGAAGGTATAAAACGAAAGGATTTAAACGTTCGGAAAGGTCTATCCGGAGGCATGTAAAAATTTCGTTGATTGAATTCTGAGCTTCTCTTATAATAGAAAAATGGATTTTAAAAAATATCTACTTTTTATTATACCTGTCATAGTAATTCTTGTCGTTATGTATGCAGGGTTAGGGCTTTGTAGGAAAATATTCTTAAGGGAAGTCCACGCAGAAATACTGTTGAAAGAAACAAAATTACATTTTTCACTGCCTAACTCCTATAGGGCCCGCAGAGAATGGAATCAAAAGGCTGAAAACATCAGCCGTGATCATAAAAATTTAACCGAATCATATAAGCAACGTGAGCGGGATCATAAGCGGCTTATAAATATTGTGAGAAGTAAATAGTCTCGTCTCCTTCCTTTTTATGTCATCCGAGAAACATCTTCATTTTTTCAAAGGCTTTAAATCATCTGTTTTAATTTTAATAAGGAAAATAAATGACCGAAAAAACGGTTCAGTACATTCATAATATTCCGGTGTGGGGCGAACCCATTCAGGAGGCCCTCAATCAAATTCAGAACTGTTCAAAGAATGCTGACTACTGCGCTTTAATGGCGGATCATCATCCCGGGTATGCTGTTCCTATCGGCGGAGTGGTGGCTTATCGTCATAAAATAAGTCCGTCGGGTGTCGGCTACGATATTGCCTGTGGAAACAAAGCCGTCCGTTTGGATGTGTCCGCTAAAGATGTCCGTCGCAATATCAAAAATATCATGGACGATATTTATCAAATCATTTCCTTTGGTGTAGGAATGAAGAATAATGAAAGCGTTGATCATCCTTTATTTCATAACGATCCGGCATGGAACATCGACGTGACTAAACAATTGAAGCTTAAAAAATTAGCGCAAGAACAATTGGGCACCGTCGGCAGTGGTAATCACTATATAGATATTTTTGTAGATGAACAAGATAGAGTTTGGATCGGTGTACATTTTGGATCACGTGGTCTGGGTCATCGTTTGGCGACGCATTTTATAAAAGCCGGCGGGGGTAGAGACGGAATGAATGTCGATCCGGTTTTGCTGGATATTAAAAGTAATTTAGGGCAAGAATACATTGCTTGCATGAAATTGGCCGGGCGTTACGCTTATGCCGGACGCGACTGGGTCTGTCAACGGGTGGCCAAAATTATTGGCGGTAAAATTTTAGAAGAAATTCATAATCATCATAATTATGCATGGCAGGAAGAACATGATGGACAAAGTTTTTGGGTGATAAGAAAAGGCGCAACGCCCGCCTTTGCCGGTCAAAAGGGATTCGTCGGCGGAAGCATGGGAGATGTATCAGTCATTATTGAGGGAATTGATTCCGCGGAGAGTCAAAAGTCATTGTATTCCACTGTTCACGGAGCGGGACGTGTTATGTCACGAACAGCAGCGGCGGGACGTGTATTCCGTCGAAAGAGAACCGGCGGACAAATTTCCCGTCAGATGATGATGAATTGGATACGTGAGCAAGGAGTGGAATTGCGCGGCGCAGGGACGGATGAATCGCCGCATTGTTACAAACGCCTTCCGGAAGTTTTAGCCTATCACAAAAATACGATTAAAATTCTGCATACGTTACAGCCAATCGGTGTCGCTATGGCCGGCGAAGACGAATTAGATCCGTACAAAGATTAGAAGTTTTTATTTTTTCAGCGCTATGCTAACCAATATTATTCTTTGATTCTACTTTCTCTGATCTGCATATAAAAATTCTGCAGCGCCGAGTATCGATCGATGGCGCCTTCTAAGGCGTCGTCATACTCGTCTTTTTGTTTGTAGGTGTATGCATTGATACGGTCAAGGTAGGGT
>JAGOSC010000072.1 GCA_018062515.1 Candidatus Omnitrophota bacterium | reverse complement strand
CCTCAAACAGGTAATGAGCTAAAATGCGCGGATCTTTTGAATGATATTTCGCCTGGTATTTTCCGGCTAACTGATCTAAAAGTTTTTTTAGTTTTATTTCACAATCATACGCCGACAGGTATTGGGCAATTAATACCAACGCCGATTCTAAACGATCATACATACGGCCGGTTTTGTACCACGTTGGCCAAAACTGCCATAACCTGGACCGCTGCTGACGTTCAAATATATTGTCGAGATTTTCTTGTTGTCGTTCGGTTAATGGAAAGGATATTTTTCGAACTTCTTTTTTAAGTAAAGGCCCAAATGCATTCAGCTCGCTAAATACTTTTTCTTGAATTGGTTGGGATTCGTCATCTAATAACTTAACCAGGAAGGGAATTTGTTTTGGATCTGTCATGAAGACCTCCTTAACTAAAGTTGTTAAAGGGAATCTTCTTTTATTATGTTTAAATTAAATCGAAAATCAAGATTTTATGAGAAAAAATTGATGAGCCACAATAGATCGACGAGAAATGTAGATTTTTATTTTAAGAAATTAATGACTTTCGCTCTGAAGGGCTAAAGAAACAATTTTTTTTATGAGTTTTTGGTAAGAAATTCCATCTTTTTGAGCAGAAAGAGCGACTTCATCCACTTTGGCAATACAAGGATTAGCATTGGGCTCAATAATATAAATTTTCCGGTCGGCGGTCACGCGAATATCAAGCCGCAAATAACTTTTTATATTTAAGGCCCGATAAGCCCGCTTACATACATCTTCTATTTCTTCTAAAACTCCATCCGCCAGTTTTCCGACGTGGACGCTTTTAATTCCCCACTTCTCACGGTAATTTTCGTCCCATTTAGCTTTATATGTCGCGATGCGGGAATCTTCGGGAAGTTCACCGAATAGCATTTCTCGAGGAGAAAATACGGTAAGCTTCTTATGCCCCATTACAGTGACATACAATTCCCGGCCCTCAACAAACTCTTCGCAAATGGCATCCATGTTCATACTTTCGTGAATAAATTTAACCCGTTCAATAAGCGCTGCTTCATTCTCGACGAGTGAAGCCTGAGATATACCTCTCGACGCCTCCTCACTAATCGGTTTAACAATGCAAGGCAGATTCATTTTTTTAGGAAGCCATATTTTATGACCGCGATAAAAGGAGTAGAAATACGGAATTTTTATCTTATGAAAACGAAAAAGCTTTCGGTTTAATTCTTTATTGCTGCATAAAAACATATTTTCGGATGTCGCCCCCGTATATGGAATACCGACCATCTCGAGCAGTGCCGCCACATTTTTCTCCAAGCTAGATTTATTATTAAATACCTCGACCAAATTAAAAATAACATCCGGCCGATTTTCATTAATCTCCTCGAAAAAAGGGTTTAAATCATTATTGATGCCGATGAGGCTGACTTCAAAATTATTCGCGATTAAAGCCTTGTAAACGTCTTGTTCTGTATACATATCATCCGGATCCGCAAATTCCTCGGCATAATCATATCAGCGAGGATGATTGTACGGACTGCTGAATAACATGAGGACTTTTTTCTTAGGCATACAACATTAATTCCCGCCGCGGTAACGGCCGGTATACTGATAATTTTTGGCTAAGGATGTGATATACGAAGAAACATTTAAGAGGACTTTTGATTCTTGTTCGTCGGTGGAAAGATGCAATTGGCGGCTGCGCTTCTGCATACTTTTTAATAATTCGTCGATGGTATGCTTTTTCTCGCCGGAAATGAGAGCTACACTATTGATCAATTCTCGACGGTACTTTTTAAAGATTGCATCGGCCGGGTAACCTTGCTTTTGAACCGTTGATTCTAAAGGAAACTGATTTTTTAAAAAGGGATCATGAAAATCCGGATTATCTTCCGCCAAAGATTGTTTTTTCTTTTTGTAAAAATACTTTAACGTACATTTGATCGTCGATATTCGCCAAAATTGCTTGGCGCTGGTATTTGTTGGATTTTGTTTTTTCAGACTGCGCATTAACTCATCCACATATTGCAATTTCTCAAGCGCCTTCCAGCCTTTATATCGATTTCCCCAATCCAAATTAGGAGTCAACCACACGGCAAAAGTCTCGACAAAATCTTCTTCCGGATGGTATTGCGCATAATGGCCTTCTAAGTGACGGACAAAATTGCGGCTATACGGACGGTATTTATAAGTCTCGGCGTATTCCGTTTTTGAGGAACCAAATAAAGTTTGCCATTTGCGTCGATTGTGCAATTTATAAGCATAATATATGGCGTGACCCGCTTCATGTCTTAACAATTTCAAACATTCATTGACGCCATCGCCTTCGGCCGCGTTCATATACTTTTTTTCTAATGCGGTTAATCGAGGATGCGCCAAATAAAAAGGAATACCAATACAGGTTTCTTTCTCCGGCGTTAACCATTCGTCGGCTAAAAAACATTTTGGACGGAACTGAATCTGCTTCTGCGCTAATTCTTTATAAAGCTCTTCAACACAATCCTCCAGCCAAGTCCCTTTGATGGTTAAAGGCAGGTCGCAAAGGCGAGTGTTCAGCAATTCCTCGTCGGAAATAGTGTCTAAATTAATGTCTTTTTTGATGGCGAATGTCATAATTAAGCTAATTGATCTTCTAACTGAGACAAAAGTTCTTTCGTTCCCTTAATCACTGTGTCCGGAACCAATCTCAGTGTTTCCATATCTTTCTGGAACGATTTAATCGACGTGATCATTCTCTTTATAGCAGTTTGACTGCGCGTCTCGCGCTCTTCATCGGGATCGACCTGCTTACGTTCCCTCATCATAGCGGTTAAATCTTTACGCAAAACCGTAGCATTTTTTCCCTTGTCAAAAACATCTTTTTTCAGCTTAAAGTAATCTTGTTTCGTCAGTTCTTTCTTATGTTTGGCGAGTCTTAGAAAATTGATTTCTTCATATCCCGGAATTTTATCCGCGTCCCTGCCTTCTTTAAATTCAGCGTCTAAATATTGCGGCTCGTCTTGTTCGAGGAACAGATATGATTTAAGCAATTTAGTGGCTAGAGGTTTTTTAAGGCCGAGTTCGCGCTCGATGTAGTCTTCAAATTTTTCAAAACCCCAATGACGATAAAGCTTGTCTTGCCAGACGGCATAAAGATGCCGGCCGAGCTCAATCCAAGAACGTTTGAAATCTTTGGAAAGGTCAGTGATGGTTTCTCGAATATTATCGTTGATGAAATTTGTCTTCTTCGCGGAGGGTAATTCTAAAGTATCCATAGATTCCTTTCTGACATAAACGTTAACAAATTTTCATACGTTTGTGTTAGATACATAACTTTTTTAACTTTATGCGGTTCGCCATTTTTAACACTTGCGCCCTATTAATGCGACCAGGAACCAACGCGGTTGCATTAACAGAACCTGCAGCAACACCTAGTTTTAAGCAATCACAAAAGCTTAGTTTTTGAGTAAAACCAAAACAGACAGCCGCAACAAATGTGTCACCACAACCGACCGAATTCACAACCTTGACGAGTGGAGATTTAGCATACCACAAATCATTTTTATTGCAACCGATTGCTCCTTTGGCCCCTAGACTGAGAAAAATATGGTCTATTTTGTAAGATTTTAGTCGTCGAACTGCTTTACAAGCCTCGTCGATATTTGTGATTTTTATGCCTAATAATTCTTCAATTTCCTGCTGATTGGGTTTGACCCATGTCGGTGTAGCTTTTAACCCCTCACGAAGCACATCCTGACCGGCATCCAAAAATACCGGTACTTTAATTCGATTCGCCATAAGGGTTAATTCAGCATAAACTGTTGATGGCAAACCATTTAATACACTTCCGCTTAAGACGACGAGATTTGCATTTTGCAGAAGTCTTTCATATAACTTCTTAAATACTAGAAATTCTTTCCGGCTAATGGACGGTGTTTTTGGAAAAATCCGTACACCTTCTTTTAGTTTCGGATTAAATAAAATAATATTATTACGGCTTTCCGCAGCAACTTCAAAAAACTGATGTCTCATCTTTTCTTGGTCCGCTAAATGGCGGATTCTGCGACCATTTTCTCCTCCAATTATGCCCGTGGCTAAATGGGGCAGGCCAAAATGATTTAAAGTTCGGGCTACATTTATCCCTTTTCCTCCAGCGGATTGTATTTGGTTTCCCCACCGAAAAATATTCCCGGCCTTTTTAAATGTTATCGCGGTATCGACGGCGGGATTTAAAGTAACCGTTAAAATATACTTATTTTGATTTTTCTTATAATCCATTGAGCTGTTCAATCAATTGATCGGCTTTTTGTAAACCAAGCGTTTTTGCTTTTTGGGCATCTTTAAGCGCCCGCCGATAATCTTTTCTTCCGATATGGACTTGAGCCCGGTTAAAATAGAAAACTTTATTTTCGGGGTTTAATTCTATGGCGATATCGAAATCTTTTAAAGCCAAATCATATTGGCCCCACTGGCTCAATAAATTTCCACGATTATTATACGCACTAATGTAGTTGGGATTTAAGGTTATGGCCTTATTGTAATCGGCCAAAGCCAAATCCATTTTATTCCATTGCCGGTAAATCACCCCACGATTATTATAGGCTTCTGAAAAATTTGAATCGAGCTCAATGGCTTTATTGTAGTCGTCGAAGGCCAATTCATATTCGCCTAAATGACGATAAGCATTCCCGCGATTATTATAGACCTCCGGGACATTTGTTTTGGCCTCTATCACTTTTGAAAAATCCTTCACGGCCAAATCATAATTTTTCAGTATTCCGTGAAGGTTGCCGCGATTTTGATAAGCCTCAATAAAATCCGCATCCGTTTGAATAGCTTGATTAAAATCCTTCAATGCCAAATCATTTTGACCAAGGTGAGAATAAACCACCCCCCTATTACTTAAAGCTCTATATAACTGGGGATTGATTTCCAAGGCTTTATGATAATCTTCCAGCGCGAGCTGATATTCGCCTTTATGTCGACGAGCATCACCTCTATTATTCCAAATCTCCTCCCAATTGGGATCTATGTTCAAGGCCTTATCATACTCAAGAATAGCTGAATCAAAAAGATGCCGTTTCATGTAAATGATGCCCTTATTATTCAACGTCATAACATTTTTTGGGTTAATCTCTAGGGCTTTGTTAAATTCATCCAGGGCTGCATCCAATTTTCCCATTTCTGAATAAGCGATACCACTATTCAAATACGCCCTCACTTCCCGAGGAGACTTTGCCTTAACATCGCTCCATAAGGTAAGTTCAGTCAACCAAACTTTATTTCTCTGGTATGTCAAAAAGGATAATATTAACACGATCAAACTCAAAACAATCATCATTCTATTTGGATTTTTAAACAGCGCATAAATAACAGCGACGAGAAATATCGAAAAACCAATGCTGGGAAGATAAACACGGTGTTCAAAAATAACATGCCGGATCGGAATAAAACTGGATTCAACGGATATGGTTAAAAAAAACCAAAATATACCAAAAGTAATCAACGGCCATTTCTTCCTCATTTTAAATCCAATTCCGAGTATAGATATGATCAGCAGAAATCCCGCGAATGTTTTTCCTTCAAAAAATGACTTTGACGTCGGAAAATCGTACAAAAGCCGCTGTCCGACGGGAAAAATCAGCAGACGTAAATATGTTGGAATGACACGCAACTGGGTTAAAGGATAATAATAGGCGTTAACTAAGTCACCTTCATGTGAACCGGAAGACTTGTGAGTAATTGATAAGATATTAAGAACTCTAAATGAATATAAAGCGGGAATGATGAGGAGGAACATTAATACCGGAATCAAAATCCTCTTTTTTAATAATTTTCTTTGAAAATCTTCTGACGTAAAAAACAACCATTCAATGAACAAAATACAAATAGGTAAAGTGATCACGATTTGTTTACTGAACATGCCTAAGATTGCCGCGATCGACGCACACACAAAAAATATCGGCCTTCCCTTTTCACCAAGACGGGCTTTTAGATAAAAACTAATTGATGCGGCATAAAACAATGTCGCTAGTGAAGCAAAACGCTGACAGATATAAGTGACGGCCTGAGTTTGCACCGGATGCGTTAAGAATATGAGTGCTATAAATAATGAAAGCACATACCGATGTTCATATACATCGGAATTTCTGATCCTCGGCGTTAAAAACAATTGTAATGATATCCAATATACAAACAGAGCGCCTACTATATGAATGAAATTATTTACAACGTGATATCCAAGAACGTCAGCCTTTCCGACCTGATAATTTAATGCAAACGAATACAAGACGACGGTGCGTCCGCCTGAGGAAAATTTATTCGCCATAGACTTAATGTCGGACAAATCACGTATCGTCGGGTTATTAACGATGTAACTTAAATCATCAAAATGCCATGTACACTTATAATTATTTGAATAAATGATAAGTCCGACGATGATCAAAATACTGACGGCAAAAAATACTGGATGCCGATTTATGATGGCTTTACTCGTGTGAATATTCATTCGCTGGGATCAGGATGGATGAATTGATAATTTAACATTTCTTTTACTTTTTTATTTGAAACAATTTTGCGGCTTTCTTTTTCATTTTGCTCAAATACAGGCGCCTCAAGACCTAATTCCAATGCTTTTCGGGTATAAAGTTCTTTTCTCGTCGGATGAACATCACTGACAGCATTAAAAATCTCCCCTCTTATATTATTACAGATGATTTTATAAATAATTTCAATACAATCATCCTGATGAATTAAATTGACCGGACTTTGACCATCCCGCTGTTTCGCTTTAGGTCCCTTTAAAAACCGATATAATTCCCTCTCATCTCCGTAAAGGCCAGCGAAACGTATGATCGTTGATTGAAAATTCTTATTCTCCATTAATAAATGTTCAACCTCGAGCAAAACTTTAGAACGCAGATTATCCGGCTCGAAGTAATCAGACTCAGAGGCAATCTCTGTATCAGATCTATAAATTGCCGTCGAGCTAGAGAAAATAACAAATTTTATATTTGATTGATTGACTTTTGAAACGATGGATTGAATTTGATCGCGGTAATAGTTTGGGTCGATCATATTCCGCTTGAAAGGTAATGTGAGGATTAAAACCTGAGAGTGAAAAAAATGATCTACTTGTTCCCCTTCTATATGAGGAGAACAAGTAATCAAGAATGGATTAATATCTGAATTTCGTAGTAAAACTAGTTTAGAGATTTGCGTCGTCGAACCGCTTACCGTGTACCCTTGCGCTGTTAATCGCTTTGCTAAAGGGAATCCCAACCATCCGCATCCTAAAATACTGATTGATGGTTTTGTCATGAAGATTACATCTTAGTCAAGGTAGGTCTTTAATTCTTTCCAAGTTTTTTTACCGATAACGCCGTCGCTGTCAAGATTATGGTCTTTTTGGAATTGGCTAATGGCTTTCTTGGATTGATCACCAAGTTTTCCATCAATTTTTCCATTATAGTATCCGGCATTCTTTAAAGCTTGCTGAACATCACGCGGAGAAGCAGCTACTCTAAGGATTTCATCATCTCTATAGATTTTGATGGAATCTTGTCCTTCAGAATCGCTTTCACTTCGACGGCTGGTCTTACGGTAATCGTATTCTTCAATCGGCTCACTCTCTATTTCACCAAGCTGTGAATTCAAAGTTTGAACCTTTTCTTGTAATTCAGCAATGGACTTGTCTTTTTCCTGTAAATTTTGCTCTAATTGAGCTACCTGAATTTGCAAACGATTAACTGCTGTTGGGCTTTGTGTATGCGCGCAACCAATAAGAGAAGCTGAAATAAAAAACAGGCTGATGATTAGGTGTATTCTCACGTTTTCCTCCTTGCGATTGAACATAAAATTTTTTCTTTATATAAACATATCACTTGATTCTAACCCGCAGAAAAAAGAGTTTGGTCAAATGTGATTACGATCTAAAACAAAGATATTCTATCACACCGAATAACAGTTACTATTGGTTTAACAAAAATTTTCAGCAGGCTAACTCTCTGAATTTATGTGTGAAATGATAAAAAATAATTAATATTTAACTGAACAACCATAGGCTTGCGTTGTCGGATTACTGACGACTTGACCGGATTTAGCCTCAGATAATGCCTTCTTGACATAATTTTCTGATTTGCCGATATCAGCCGGATCAAAGCTGGGGATGCTGTCAATGGCGCCTTGGTAAATAACATTACCTTCTGGATTGATCAAAAACATATGCGGCGTTGTTTTCGCCCCATAAGTTTTCCCGACCATCCCGTCGGCATCGAATAGATATGCCGTCGGAACAGCGCCATTTTCTTTCATGATCTTATTAACTTCATTAGCTGAATACGCGCCCTGATTTCCCTTTGCTGATGAATTGATTGATAACCATACAGCCGATTCTCTTGTTAATTCTTTTTGTAAACTCTGCATGTTACCTTGGCCATAATGTTTTTTAACGAATGGACAATCGTAGTTGACCCATTCAAGCACAATGTATTTTCCTTTATATTCAGATAAGGAATGCATCTCTCCCTTGGAATCAACCAAGCTAAATTCCGGAGCTGGTGAATTGGTCTCAACACCCGCGGACGCAGAAGCAATGCCAATTCCGGATAAAATAACCATTAAATTTAATAGTATAAATATTTTTTTCATGTTTGATCCTTTCTATAAATTAGAGTTAAATAAATTGCAGCGTTTAGTATTATATTATTCGTTAAAATATTTATCAAGCGTACTGAGTATGATTTGCGGGGTAATGATTTCGGGAAGGATCACATATTCGCTTTGATTTCCCTTCGGATAAAATACATATAATGGAATACCGTTTTTGCCATAAGCATTTAAGGCCTTCGTGATTTCAGGATCATAGTTTGTCCAATCCGCCTTTATAGACACTATACCTGATTTATTAAAACGATCAATGATGGTCTGATTATAAAATACAGTCCGCTCATTGACTTGACAAGACAAACACCAAGCGGCTGTAAAATCCAAAAAAACGGGTTTATTTTCCGAAAGATATTGACTGAATCTCGTCCGATCATACGCTTCCCAATTAATCTTGTCTGTTTCAATCTTTCTTTCCCCGACGATACTTAACACGGATTTGCTTCCTGCGTAAAAAGAAATGTATAATCCAATTGAACAAAAAATGATCAAAAACAATAATCCTTTTTGTCCGCGACTGATTCTGTGAAACCATAAACCGAATGCTATAAAGAATAAGCCGATCAAAATTAAAATTGCTGCTTCACTACCTCTTTGAACAGATAAAACCCATACCAGCCAGATCACCACCGACGTCATGATAAATCCAAAAAATTGTTTTAAATAAACCATCCACGCGCCCGGCTTAGGAACAAATTTAAGTAATCGCGGAAAGCACGTTAAAATAAAATACGGAAAGGCCATGCCTATACC
>JAGOSC010000027.1 GCA_018062515.1 Candidatus Omnitrophota bacterium | reverse complement strand
ATGCGACAAATGCAATGAAAATAATCAAGGTTAGATATTTCAAATATTTCATTCCTAAATTCAGAATAATGAAGCCGCCTAATTCTCACTCATTAGACGGCTCCTATGTTAATACTATAATTTATTGCAGTACCGAGACTTACTTAAACTCTTCTGTTGTTACCTGCTTGATTCTCGCATCCGAAGTTTCAATAAGTCTGTAAAATCTACGACAAAAAAACGCTACCTATGAGCAAAATATTACAAAATTATTTTAAAGTGATCAAACGGTTTATTCCAAAGCCTAAACATGGATCTTCCGTCGGGTTAGACATAGGTGTTAATTCTTGCAAGATGGTTGAAATTTGTAAAGAAGGAAATTCGTATAAAATTCTCGGCTGGGCGGTACAACCAGTTATTGGCGGAGATTATGCTAAGACTATAAAAGCGGTCTTGAATAAAACCACCACACCCGCTGAAAATCTTTTTACTTCCATATACGGAAAAGGAACTTTAATCCGTTTTATCGACATGCCGCGCATGTCCATCGACGATCTTAGAAATTCATTTTCAATTGAGGCGGATAAATATTTCCCATTCACCCAAGATCAAATTTATACCGATTGTTATATCCTTGACTCTCAAGGAAAATCAAAACAAATGAAAGTAATGGCCGTCGCTGCAAAAAAAGAACTCGTCGAGATGAGACTGAAAATGATTGCCGGCCTCAATTATACAACCGATTTTATCGGCATAAATCCGATTGCTTTAGCTAATGCCAGCAGTGAACTTGATTCATCATTGACCGAGGGGAAAGTAGTCGCCATTTTGGATATGGGTGATTCCGTCAGCAGTTTGACCCTTATGGTGGGGAAGACCCCGCAATTTAACCGCGACATATATATCGGCGGACGTGACCTGACAAAAAGAATAGCGAATGCTTTGGCAATCAGTTATGACGAGGCTGAACAGATTAAATGTCACCCGGGAGAAAAACAAAAAGAAGTTCAAAGTGCTTGTGAATCTTCCATCGCAAATCTTATTCAAGAATTGAGAGTATCTTTGGATTATTTCTCGACGGAAAACAGTAATGAAATCACCGAATTGGTTTTGACCGGCGGGGCGGCCATGATGAGTGGCTTGGCAGATCATATTGCGAAACAACTGGATATTAACATCAGACGTTGGAGTCAATTTGACAGCGTCATTGTTTCAGAAAAAATAAATAAAGATGAATTAAGTAAAAACTTTAATAGGCTGGGTGTTGCCTTAGGGTTAGCCCTTTATCAATATGATTGAAATTAATTTAATAGCGCCGGAGTTAAGAAGAAAAAAGAAGAAGAGAATTCTTCCGATGGATATACCGATTGAAGTGGTTATCGGCTCATGCGGCGGACTATTTATGTTGTTAATCATGGCCCATATTTTTTTACTGATGACAAACATATCAAAATTAAATCAGCATAAGCAATTGAAAAAAGAATGGGACGTGCTTCTTCCGAAGAAGCAAGAAGTGGAAAAGGTTGTTAATAATATGCGGGCGATTAAAAGTAAAAGTGACGCCATCATAAATGTCACCGGCGGAGAAGTCATTGCGTGGTCGCCAAAGCTCAATATTATCAGTGATGAAATACCGCGCGGGGTTTGGTTAACAAAAGTTGCTTTGACCGATGAAATGTTATTTCTTGAAGGAAGCGCCATCTCCAATAATCAAGATGAGCTGATTAATGTTCATAAGTTTATAGCTAATTTGACAAAACAACCGAAATTTCTGGATCATCTGTATCAATTGGAGCTGGGATCTATTCAGCGTCGAGCAGAAAGTAATATGGACGTAGCGGATTTTCTCATTACGATGAAAATTAAGGGTAAAGCTAAAGATGAAAAATAATGTGAAAGAACAATTTAAGGAAAAATTCGAAAAGATGGACGAGAAAACCATATACATTATTTTTGCCGCCGTGTTATTTTCCGTCTTTCTTTTAGACTATTTTGTTCTTATGCGACCCCAATTAGCCGCATTGACCAAAATTAATCCGGAGATAAAAATTTTGTCCGATGATATTGCTAAAGCTAAGATAGACATTACGAAGCTGGATCAATACCAAAAAAATGTCGTCGAGCTTGAGGAAGGCATTCAGAAAGAAAATAAAAAAGTTGAACCAAAAGAAGATGTCCCCTTGATTCTGGAGCATATTTCCAGGTTGGCAAACAAGAATGGTGTGAAAATAAATCAAATCATGCCTAACGCAGTTGATTCTGAAATTGTTCTCGAGAATAATGAAAGGGTCTACTATTCATTACCTATAGAGGTAGAGGCAAAGGCCGGTTATCATAATTTCGGTAGATTTATTAACGCCATAGAAAACGGAGACAAATTTTTGAGAGTGAAAAAATTGACGATGGCGTCTATGGCTGGCGCCAAGGACCATTCCGTCAAGTTAACGCTAGAGGCGATTGTCTATGAAAAGGCAAATTAAAATGAATTCAGTAAAATTTTGCGCCATCGTGCTTGTGATAAGTTCTTTTGGTGTATGCGAATCCGGCGCAGCTGAGGAATCAACGCCATTTGTCTACAAGGACAATGGTCGACGAGATCCGTTCTGGAAATTGATCAGTTCGTCCGGAACGGTTAATAATTACGAATCAGAACTGGTGGTTTCCGATTTAACCTTGGAAGGAATTATGTCGGGCGGATCAGGGAATATTGCAATGATCAACGGTTCGATCGTCAAAGTTAATGATACGATTTCTCAATTTGTCGTCACGGAAATTACCGAAGATTGGGTGCTTTTAAAAAAAGATCAACAAATATATAAGTTAAAGATCAAAAAGGAGGAATAAAATGTTAAAACAATCAATGATAGCCGTGGTGACGTTGTTGTATTTTGTCACGGCTGGATATGCTCAATCCAGTCCTGACGATGAAGGTGTACAGACAATAGCGCCGGATTCTGTTTCAATGACGGAAAGCGGAAATGTCAGTTTCGATTTTCGCGATGCTGATATCAGAAATGTTTTTAAGATTTTGTCGTTCAAAAGCGGGGTCAACATTGTGGCCAGTCCTGAAGTTCAAGGAGTTGTCACGATTCAGTTGAATGATGTTCCTTGGAAGCAAGCCTTGGATGTTATTGTCCAGACATATGGTTTTGCTTATGAACAAAAAGGTAATATTGTTGTCGTAACAACCGTGGCGAATATGAAACAGCGTCGAGAAGATCAAATGCTTTTATCTGAACAAACGCCTTTAGACACGAAAACGCATATTATCAATTTCGGAAAAGCCTCAGAAATAATTGAATCAGTCGAAAAAATGAAATCTGAACGCGGAAGTATTAATTTCGATGAACGGACTAATACCATTATTATTACCGATACACCGCAACAGATCGAAACTATGTCGACCGTTATTCTAGAACTAGACCGAACAACTGAGCAAGTTCTGATTGAAGCAAAAATAGTTGAAACTAACTTTACGGATGCGGAGAATTTAGGTGTCGATTGGATCACGCAAGCCTCAGCAGGCGGATCGCAAATACCAATTACCTGGCCGTTTGATAATGACGGTACATCCAGCCGTTTTGCCGGCGAACCATTCCCAGGCCCAGACACGACGGAAGGTAATGCTAATACAGAATTCCAGTACGGAACCTTAAATTTCAGCCAAGTGCAGGCTGTATTTGAACTCTTGAAAACTCGCAGCGATACTGATATATTACAGAATCCGCGAATTGTGACCTTGGATAATCAACCGGCACAAATTGTGGTTGGAAGTCAATATCCGATTCCTTCTTATACGTATAATGAAGAGCAAGCTCGTCTTCAAGTATCAGGCTGGGAGTATAAAGATATCGGTATTATTTTTGATGTTACGCCGCATGTCAATAATGCCGGATACATTACGTTAGAAGTACAGCCAAAGATCACAGCGATTCTGGACTTTGTTACGGTTGAAAATACGACTTTACCGAGACTAAGTAATGAATCTACTAAAACAAAAGTTATGATCAAAGATGGTGATACTTTGGTTATCGCTGGTCTTATTACTGATCAGACGACGGAAACAAAGAAAAAGACGCCGATTCTTGGAGATATTCCGCTTTTAGGATTAATCTTTACCAAGAACGAATCAAGCGTCACTAAATCGGATTTAGTTTTATTTATTACGCCTCACATTATTACTCCTGAAATAGCGCAAAAATAAAGTTCAGGTCGTGAGGTGAATTAACCAATTTTTATCATGAGGAAGAACTGCATTCAGATTTATTGGGCGCGAGTGAAGGTTTATTCATGAAGAAAGGATTTCAGGCTAAACATTGTCACGAGAAATACTTATTCAGACACAAAGGGGCGAGCGATTAGTTGCTATCATAGAGAACGGCCATGTTGATGATTTTCATATTGAAGTCGACCGCTATCAATCCCTCCTTGGAAATATTTACAAAGGCAGAGTAGAATCAATACTCCCATCCATAAACGCCGCGTTCGTTAACATCGGGCAGGAACGTAATGGTTTTCTGTATCTAACAGATGTCGTTAGTCCGCGTATTGAAGAAGGTCAAGAATTAGAGCCGCGTAATCTCATCGAGAAAATTCTCCGCCGTCCTAAAAAAGTGGAGACCGTCAAAACAATAAAACCAGCGACGAGATATCAGCATAAAGCCAAAGAAATCCCATTAAAAATCGGACAGGAAATTTTGGTTCAGGTTGTTAAAGAACCTTTTGGTGAAAAAGGTGCTCGCTTAACGACTCATATCACTTTGCCGGGCCGTTTTGTGGTTTACATGCCGTTTGATTATCAAACCGGTGTGTCAAAGAAAATTGATGAAACTGAAGAACGCCAGCGTTTACGAGAAGTCATTAAGGGATTCGCTTTTGCTAAAACCGGCGGCTTTATCATTCGAACTGCATCCAAAAAACAAGATAAACGAGAACTCATTCGCGATGCTAAGTTTTTGTATAGCATTTGGCTAAAGATCTATAAAAAATCCGAAGAGGTTAAGGCCCCTGCGTTGATTTATGAAGAAGGTGAACTGACCTGGAAAATTGTCCGTGATTATTTGACAGACAATGTGGACATGCTGATCATCGACGACGAAGATCATTATCAGCGCATCAGAAAATTTGTGCAAACCCTCATCGGCCGCACAATGGTTGATAAAATCCAGCATTATAAGGGAACGGTTCCTTTGTTTGATGCCAAAAATGTATCCAAAGAACTCAATAAAATTTATGATACCGACGTTTATGTCAAATCGGGCGCGTATATTGTCATTGAACCAACAGAAGGTCTTATCGTTGTTGATGTCAACAGCGGTAAATTTAAAACGAAGGCCACACCAGGTGAAGCCGCTTTCATGGTCAATATGGAAGTCATTCCCGAAATTGCCCGACAGCTTCGGTTACGAGACTTAGGCGGGATTATTGTCATCGACTTTATTGACATGGTCAAAGAAGAACATAAACGTAAAGTCATTGATGCTTTACAAGAAGCTTTGTCGCATGATCATGCTAAAACGGAAGTTTATAAAATATCACCCTTAGGATTGGTCGAAATGACGCGAGCCAGAACGGGTAAAACCATTGAGTCCATTTCTTTTAAGAAATGCCCTTATTGTGATGGCCGCGGACGGGTCAAATTTGCCACCTAGTGCCTAAAGATTATTGTTGCAATAATTTGCAATTTGATTTAAATTAAGTGCTCCTCATTTATAGATAATGAGGAGTATTTTACTTTATTAAGATAACTATATTGTTAATCAGGAGGATAGAAATGTTTGCGGTCGTTCAAATCGGATCATCACAGTTTAAAGTCTCTGAAGGAGACATTATTAAGGCGCACAGAATTGCGGAAGATGCAGGTAAAGATCTTACTTTTGATCAAGTTTTGGTATTTGCTAAGGGGGATGATGTCAGAATCGGTCAACCTTTTCTTAAAGATGTAAAGATTAAAGCCAAAGTCATGGATCATGTGTCTGCGGATAAAGTTATTGCATTTAAATACCGAATTCGAAAGAATTCTGCGAAGAAAATTGGTCATAGACAGAAATTGACGACACTCAGCATCACTCAGATTTCTGCTTAAGTTAGGTATCCATGATATTTGTTGATGAAGCAAGAATATTTGTCAAGGGCGGCGACGGCGGGTTAGGCTGTGAGAGTTTTTACAGAGACAAATTCATGCGGTATCCGCGGCCTGATGGTGGCAACGGAGGAACCGGCGGCAACATCATTATCATCGCCGACAAGAATATTCAAACCCTCCTCGATTTTAAATACAAACAGCATTATCAAGGTAATAAAGGCGGTAATGCCAGCAGTAAAGGCAAAACCGGTAAAACCGGCGCTGACGCAATGCTTAAAGTTCCCGTCGGAACCATTATTCGTGATTTGGATAATGACTTACTGATAAAAGATTTAAAAGAAGATCAGCAATCTGTCACTGTCGCGCGCGGCGGCACGGGTGGAATTGGGAATCAGCAAAAGAAAGTTTCCGCTACACCTCCTAAGCCAGGCGAAGAACGGACGATTGGTTTAGAGCTTAAATTGATTGCCGATGTAGGTATTGTGGGTTTTCCAAATGCCGGGAAGTCCACGCTCATTTCTAATATATCCAAAGTTAAATCTAAAATAGCCAATTATCCTTTTACCACCAAGAAGCCGATCCTAGGAATTGTTCAGACGGATGACTTTTCTTTTGTCGTCGCTGATTTACCGGGAATCATTGAAGGCGCGCATAAGGGAAAAGGCTTAGGCGATCGTTTTTTACGGCACGCTGAACGTACCAAGATTTTGATTCATCTGATTGATATGGCGGGAGTTGACCAACGCGATCCGCTGGATGACTACGAAAAGATTGAACATGAACTTCGGGAGTACGGCGGACGACTGCCGTTTAAAACAAAACTTCTCGTCGCCAATAAAATGGATGTTCCCGAGGCTGAAAAAAATCTCAAGCGGTTTAAGAAAAAATTTCCTGTTGAAATTTTATCAGTTTCCGCTTTAGAAAATAAAGGATTAAAAAAGTTAGTTGATCAAATTGTGGATATCTTATGCTCCGAAAGTTCCCCAGACCAATAAAACGAATCGTTATTAAAGTCGGATCCAGCCTCATTGCCACCTACAAAATGAAACCTCGCGTGGCTCAACTCAATTCCCTCGTTGAACAAATTTCATCGGCGAAGAAAAAAGGTGTTGATGTTGTTTTGGTCAGTTCCGGGGCCATTGTTTTAGGTATGGGAGAATTGAGTAAAAAACTCCGCCCCAGTGATTTAGCTTCTCTTCAGGCCATTTCCGCCGTCGGACAGACGGTTTTGATGAATAAATACAAACAAATTTTCAAAAAAAATAAAGCGACATGTGGCCAAGTCCTATTAACTTGGGATGATTTCGATAATCGTGAACGTTATACCAATGCCCGGGCGACATTTAGTGCGATGTTAGATTGGGGTATCGTGCCGATTGTGAATGAAAATGATACGATCTCAACGGATGAAATTAAATTTGGCGACAATGACAAGTTATCCGCTTTAGTGGCGAGTTTAGTTCAAGCAGATTTATTGGTTATTTTATCCGACGTCGAAGGTCTTTACGATATGAACCGTGAAGACAAAAAGGTATTTGATGAGG
The DNA here is from genome assembly GCA_018062515.1 of Candidatus Omnitrophota bacterium. Classification (GTDB taxonomy): domain Bacteria; phylum Omnitrophota; class Gorgyraeia; order Zapsychrales; family Zapsychraceae; genus JAGOSC01. Next base: position 29,672 of record JAGOSC010000027.1, on the reverse strand, counting down.
TTAAGGAAATCACCAGCGAGATTGAAAGTATCGCCGGAGGCACGACGAAAAAACAAATGTCCAAAGGCGGAATGACGGCTAAATTGGATGCCGTAAAGATTGCTTCTCACGCGAAAATACCGTGCATTATTGCGAGTGGTGAAACTAAGGATGTATTGTCCCGCATACTCAACGGCGAACGGATTGGAACACTTTTTATCGAAAAAGAAGAAAAATTATTAGACCGGAAACATTGGATTTCCTTCGGAGCTAAGCCAAAAGGTGAACTGATCATCGACGACGGAGCGAAAAAAGCGATTTTACAGGGCGGTAAAAGTTTGTTATTAGTCGGTGTATTGAGTTGGAACGGACATTTTAAGAAGGAAGAGGTCGTCATTGTTAGGAGTAAGGATGGCCATGAAATAGCGCGTGGAATCACTAATTATTCCATTACGGATTTGGGTAAGGCGCAGGACAAAAAAGGACAACAAGAAGTGATTCATGTGGATGATTTGGTTTTAAGTGAGCGATGAAATTATGACAAAGACAGATCTTGAAAAGAAAATTGTAACTATGGCTCAAAAGGCCAAAAAAGCCTCGAGAGAATTGGCTTTATTGTCGACGGATCATAAAAATTCTGCTTTGCGTAAAATGGCTGAAGCTCTTACGGCTAATGCAGATTATCTCATTAAAGAAAATAAGAAGGATATTCTTAGCGCGCAAAAAGAGAATTATCCTAAGGCTTTAGTTGACCGGCTTCTTCTTAATGAACAGCGCATCGCGGGGATGGCCAAAGGTCTTTTGGATACCACCAAGCTAGCCGATCCCGTTGGAGAAGTCATTAAATCTACTAAACGTCCCAATGGACTTTTGATTAATAAAGTCCGCATACCGATTGGTGTGATCGGCATTATCTATGAATCCAGGCCCAATGTCATGAGTGACTGTGTCGGTCTTTGTTTGAAATCTGGTAATGCGCTTATTCTTAAGGGTGGTAAAGAAGCCTACTATTCAAATCAGGCTATCTTTAAAATTTTAAAAAATGTTCTGAAAACAACCGCTGTACCGACGGAAGCCATACAACAAGTTGATTCTTCTGATCGTCAAGCGGTAAACTACCTTCTTAAACAAAATAATTATGTGGATTTAATTATTCCTCGAGGCGGAGAAGAACTTATTCGTTTTGTCGCCGAGAATTCTTCCATTCCTGTTATCAAACACTACAAAGGTGTCTGTCATACCTACATCAGCGATAAGGCTGATTTGAAAATGGCTCATGACATTTGCTACAATGCCAAGGTCCAGCGTCCAGGTGTGTGTAATGCCATGGAAACAATGTTGGTTCACGAAAAAGTTTCGGCTCAGTTTTTACCAGATATGGCTAAAGATTTTATTTCGGCTGGCGTTGAGTTAAGAGGTGATGCGAAGACAAAGAAAATCCTAAAGAGTGGTGTCAAGACAGCGACGGAAAAAGACTGGTTTGAGGAATATCTTGATTTAATCTTAGCGGTTAAGATCGTCAAGAGTACCGACGAAGCCATTGATCATATTAATACCTACGGGTCCGGACATTCCGATACTATTGTTACCAAGGATAAAAAGGAAGCCGATATATTTTTAAGATCCGTTGATGCGGCGACTGTTTATGTGAATGCTTCAACGCGATTTACCGACGGATATGAGTTTGGGTTTGGTGGTGAAATGGGAATCAGTACCGATAAAATTCACGCCCGAGGTCCCATGGCTTTAGAAGAATTAACAACGTATAAATACGAAATCTATGGAAATGGGCAGATCAGAACGTGAAACAGATTGGATTATTAGGCGGAACATTTAATCCCATTCACAATGGTCATTTGGCTTTAGCGCAAACGGCTTTGGAAGGCCTGAAATTAGATAAGGTTATTTTTGTTCCGGCGAAAGTTCCTGTTCACAAAGAGGCAGGTGTTTTGATTTCAGCAACGAAAAGATTCAAGATGGTTGAGCTGGCTATAAAGGGTTATAAACAATTCGAAATCAGTGATGTAGAGATTAAGCGCGACGGAAAATCATATAGTATCGATACGGCGATTCATTTCAGGGGTGTTTTCCCGACGGCAAAATTGTATTTTATTATTGGCAGTGACAGTTGTTCACGATTGCATACATGGAAAGAGATCGATGAGTTAGATCAATTGCTTACGTTTGTTTGTATTAATCGCGCCGGTGTCAAGCCTAAGGGGAATCATAAGAATTGTTTGTTTCTGGAAATGCCTGAATTAGATATTTCATCATCGGACATTCGAAAAAGAATTTCAAAAAGGCTGCCCGTCGGTTATATGCTGCCGGACGCTGTAAATTTATATATTCAGAAAAATAAAATTTACCTTTAATTCGTCATTAAGAAAGGTCGGCTATGAGTAAATCACTGAAAGATCAAATTAAATTTGGGACAGATGGTTGGCGTGGCGTCATCGCGGATAATTTCACGTTCGAGAATGTCGGCATTGTCGCGCAGGCCATCAGTGATTGGATTACAAAAGATGTGAAGAAAATCGACGGAACAAAAAAAGTCGCGTTAGGTTATGACGCACGGTTTTTATCCCGGGAATTTGCGTATGCTGTCGCTTGTATTCTTGCCAAAAATAAAATCATTGTTTATCTTTCCGAAAAAATGATCCCTACGCCGGCTTTAAGTTATGGTGTCGTCGATTTAAAAGGTGTGTGCGGTATCATGATTACCGCCAGTCATAATCCGGCGCCGTTTAATGGAATTAAAATCAAGACCAGTCAGGGTGGCGGGGCATCGAAAGATATTACTAATAAAGTTGAAGCCTATCTCGGTAAGACACCGGTTAAAACGATTGATTTCGACGAGGCTATTACTAAAAAAATGATCATTTGGCATGACTTCAATAAAGCCTATATGACTTTTATGAAGAAGTACGTAAATTTAGACAAGATTCTTCAATCAGAATTTAAGATTATTCAAGATGTCATGTATGGATCGGGAAAAGACATTCTGCAAGATGTTATTAAGGGAAGTAAGATAAAGCTCGACTATCTTCACAATGAGGTTAATCCGTCTTTTGGCGGTGTAAAACCGGAACCGATTGCCGAGTATTTACCAGAATTATTATTGAAGATGAAAAATGAAAGTTATGATCTCGGTTTAGTTCTCGACGGAGATGCGGACAGAATCGCGGCCGCGGCACCTGGCGGCGAATATATCAGCCCGCAAAAAATTTTAGGGTTAATCATTTTGCATTTAGTCAAAAATCGCGGGCGAACAGGCGGGGTCGTAAAAACAACTTGCGGAACGACGATGATTGATCACATTGCTCTTAAGTTGAAGTTAAAACTATACGAAACACCTGTTGGTTTCAAATATATATCAGATCTTATGGTTACCGAACGAATTGTAGCAGGCGGAGAAGAAGCTGGCGGTATTGGTGTCCAAGATTTTATTCCTGAACGCGACGGTACCTTAGCGGGATTACTACTTTTGGAAATGATGGTTTATGAAAAGAAAAATATCAAACAGCTTTTAACAGATATGGAAAATGAATTCGGCCGTTATTATTACGAACGGTCTGACCTTGAATTAAAAGGTCGTAAATTCGATATTAAAAAATTTAAATCCCAAAAGAGTCTTTTAGGCAAAAAAGTCGTTGCTATGAAGGATCATGATGGAGTTAAATTAATTTGTGAAGATGAAAGCTGGCTGATGTTAAGGCCTTCTGGAACCGAACCTTTGGTTCGGGCTTATTCAGAAGCCAAGTCTTTAAAACAAGCTAAAGATTTGATCAAAATCGGCGAAGAATTGTTAAGTGCTAAATAATCCATGATCTATTCTGCCGCTTATGTATTGATGAAGTTGTTTGATGCCATCTACTTTCGGACCAAATTTAAGGGTCTGGAGAACATTCCTTCCGCGCAGGCATATATACTTGCCTGCAATCATAAAAGTAATTTAGATCCATTCATCGTCGGAATATGCAAGCGGCAGCGTTTTAGTTTTTTGGCTAAAGAAGAATTATTTAAGTCAAAAATAGCGGATTTTCTTTTTCGTGGTATGGGCGCCTTCCCTATTAAACGCGATACATCAGATTTTGGAGCTTTACGGGAAGCTTTACGGCGTTTAAAAAAGGGGCCACTCATTCTTTTTCCGGAAGGAACGAGAGGTGTCGGCGACCGTAAGAAAGAACCCCAACCGGGGGTGGGTTTTTTGGCAAAAAAAAGCGGCGTCCCGGTTATCCCGGTTTTTATTGAAGGTTCAGATAAGGGCTTTCCGTCCGGGGCCAAATGGTTTAGATTTTACCCCATAAAGATTACTTTCGGCCCACCGATTGTGTTCAACGATCAGCAGGATTATCATCAAATTGCTGATACCATTCTCGAGGCCATTTACAGCCAATCCAAATGATTTTCGGGAAAATATTTTATTTGACAAATGATTCTATTTTGCGATAATGTTTTACTTCAGTTCAGAAGAGATCTGTTTTTTTGGCCTTCCGTCCTGAAAAATAAAAAAAAGCGAGGAATAATTTAATGAGTCAAGATAAACAATCATTAATGGAACAAATGTATGAAAAAACATTTCGTGACATTAAAGAAGGGGAAATTGTTAAGGGAAAGATCGTAGCCTTTAACGAAAAGGAGGCGGTGGTCGACATCGGATTTAAATCCGAAGGTTTCGTCTCCGTCGATGAATTTAGAAATATTGATAATTTAGCCATTGATACGGAAATTGAAGTATTGATTGAATCGATTGAAGATGAAGATGGGCGTTTAATTCTATCCCGTCTGAAAGCTGAAAAGTTGCACGGATGGATGAAAATCGGCGACACCATCAATGAGGGTGACCAAATTGAAGGGCGAATCGTCAAGCAAGTTAAAGGCGGTTTTATCGTCGATATACAAGGCGTTGAAGCGTTTCTTCCTATGTCTTTATCTGCATTAAAAGGTGTATCTTCAGAAGAAATCATGTCGAGTAAGTATTTATTCAGTGTCGCGAAATTGAACAAAGCCAGACGGAATTTAATTCTTTCCCGTCGGGAAGTTGTTCAAAAAGAACGCGACCAAGTCCGTGATAAATTATGGAATGAATTGAAAAAAGGCCAAAAACGTCCTGGAACTGTTAAAGGTATTACCGATTTTGGTGCCTTTATCGATTTAGGCGGTGTTGATGGTCTTCTCCATATTACGGATATGAGCTGGACTCGAATTAATCATCCTTCCGAAATCGTTAATATCGGAGATAAAATCGAAGTATTGATTTTAGACTTTGATCAAAGCGGTTCAAAGGTTTCTTTAGGTTTAAAGCAAATTATATCCAATCCTTGGGATGATATTTATGAGAAATACCCGACGGGAACTAAAACCAAAGGCAAAGTCGTCAATGTCATGCCTTACGGTGTTTTCGTCGAAATTGAAAAAGGAATTGAAGGTTTACTGCACTCTTCGGAAATTACTTGGCAGAAAAAATTGGTCAATCCGCAAGAAATGTTCAAAGTCAACGATGTCATTAAGGTTCAGATCATCAATGTTGACAAAGATTCAAAGAGAATATCTTTGAGTATGAAACAACTTGAGGATAATCCATGGGAAGATGCAGTTGCCAAATATTCCGTTGGTTCCAAGGTTAAGGGAAATGTGCGCGGCTTTACCGATTATGGCGCGTTTGTTGAGCTGGAATCCGGTTTAGAAGGCATGATTCATATCTCAGATATGTCTTGGACTAGAAAAATTAATCATCCTCAAGACGTGTTAAGCAAAGGACAGGCGGTTGAAGTCGTTGTTCTTGCCGTCGATCCGGACAACCGTAAAATTAATCTTGGTTTAAAACAACTTACCGAAAATCCTTGGCCAAGTATTGCCGAGAAATATCCTGTTGATACAGAAATGGATGCGGTTGTTGTATTAAATTCTAATTTTGGTGTGTTTGTAAGGTTAGATGATGATGTCGAGGCCTTAGTTTATTCTTCGGAAATAGAAAAAGAAAAGGCAGACGCATTAAAACCCGGAGATACACTACGCATTAAGATCATTAAAGTTGATGTTGAGCAAATGAAGATTGGCGTCAGCGCCAAAGTCTAGTTTGACTAAACATTATATCTAAATAAATACGGCACCTTTCCTTAATATAAGGAGAGGTGCCATTTTTAATCCGATACTTTCACCTCACTATTATGTCCGTAAAAGAAGCTCTTCGAATTTTATCCCGCGGCACCACCGAGATCATTGATCTTAAAAGTTTGGAAGCCAAACTGCTTGAAAGTGAACAGAAAGGCAAAAAACTGGTTATCAAGGCGGGTTTTGATCCTACCGCTCCGGATATTCATTTAGGACACGTTGTTTTACTTCGAAAATTAAGACAATTTCAGGATTTAGGTCATACCGTGTATTTTTTAATCGGTGATTTTACCGCTCAAGTCGGCGATCCTACCGGCCGCGATAGTATTCGTAAACAATTGACACGAAAAGAGATAGATGAGAACGCTAAATCCTATAAAAGCCAGGTTTTTAAGATTTTGGATGAGAAAAAAACCAAGATTGTGTTTAACAGCCAGTGGCTGGATCAGTTAACTTCCCAACAGGTTGTCGAGTTAACGGCTCATGCTAGTGTTGCGCAAATGTTGGCTCGTTCGGATTTCAAAAAAAGATACGAGGAAGGTAAAGAAATCAGTGTGCTTGAATTTATTTATCCTCTCTTGCAAGGTTATGATTCGATTCATTTAAAAGCGGATGTTGAGTTGGGAGGAAATGATCAAAAATTTAATTTACTCATGGGCCGACAAATGCAGGCGGCGATTGGACAAGAACCGCAAGTGATCATGATGACGCCATTGTTAGAAGGATTAGATGGCGTGAAAAAAATGAGTAAGTCATTGGATAATTATATCGGCATCAATGAATCTCCCGACGACATTTTTGGTAAAATCATGTCCATCAGTGATCAGTTGATGAATAAATATTTTGAATATCTAACGAATATCGACTTAAATGAACTCACGGACATGCATCCTAAAGCTGCTAAATTGAAATTAGCGCGCGAAATTGTTGCTCAATTATATGAAGAAAATATTGCCCAAAAATCACAGGACAATTTTGAAAAAGTTTTTAGTCAGCGGCAAACGCCGGAGGACATGCAAGTCTATTCCATTGAAAAAGGTAAACAATTAACAGATGTTTTGGTAGAGCTAAAAATCGTATCTTCCAAAAAAGAGGTTCGGCGTTTGTTGGAACAAGATGCTATCTCATTTAATGGCAATAAGATAGATAATGAAGATTGGGAAATGATCCCTGGTATTTTGAAGGTCGGTAAACGACGTTTTTTGAAGCTCATTTAGTTTTAAAATGAGTGCTAACTGTAAAAGTTGGCATAACTTAGGATTAAGTATAAATTTTATAAAAGAGCTTGACAAAATTTTAATTATATATATACTTGGTAAATTATTATGAAAAGTAATTGGGCCACGCTTCAATTCCATTTCATTATAAAAATAATAGATGCTAATTATATTTTTTAGGCTGCCCCTGTAGCTCAGCCGGTAGAGCACGTCCTTGGTAAGGACGAGGTCACCGGTTCAATCCCGGTCGGGGGCTTTTTTAACGGATAAATTTAAAAAATAATTTTTAATTATATAGGTCTTACTCATGGCGAAGAAAAAGAAAAATAGAGAAACAATCCTGCTGAAATGCGTTGAGTCAGGTGAAATAAATTATACGACCAAGAAAGACAAGAAAAAACATCCGGAACGTATTGAGCTAAAAAAATATTGTCCGAGATTGCGTAAACATACAATACATCGTGAAGTCAAAAAGTAGTTTTTGGAGACTCAAACTAATAGGCCTGTAGCTCCAATTGGTTAGAGCAACGGTCTCCAAAACCGTGTGTTGTTGGTTCGACTCCAACCAGGCCTGTACGTAAAAAAAAATATATGTTCGGAAAAATTAAGAAATTTATTAGCGAAGTAATTGTCGAACTGAAAAAAGTTTCTTGGACAGCAAGAAAAGATTTGATTGATTCCACCTGGGTCGTTTTAGTAAGTACTTTTATGCTTGGCTGTTTTATCGCCATTGTTGATCTTGTTCTTTCAAAGTTGTTAGGAATTCTTATTAGGTGATCATTATGGATGAAATGAAGTGGTACGTAGTTCATACACAAACAGGATCTGAAGAGAAAGCCCGCGCAGGCCTCGAAAGTAAAATGGTCTCTACGAATTTAAAAGATTACGTGAGTGAGATCGTTGTTCCGACTGAGCAGGTGTCTGAAGTCCGTTCCGGAAAGAAAAGAATTACGTCGAGAAAATTTTTCCCCGGATATATTCTGATCAAAATGAATATGAGCAAGGAAAGCTGGTATTTGGTTAAAACGATTCCGGGTATCACCGGTTTTATTGGACCCGGCCGAAAACCAACGCCCATCACTGAAGAAGAAGTCAAGAGAATCCTACAGCGTACAGAAGATACAGAAGTTAAACCGATGCCAAAGACAACCTTTGAGATCGGCGAATCGATTCGCATATCGCAAGGGCCGTTTGCAAATTTCAATGGTTCGGTGACGGATATATTCCCGGATCGAGGAAAATTGAAAGTGAGTGTTTCTATTTTCGGACGATCCACCTTGGTTGAGCTTGAATATTGGCAAGTTGAGAAAATATAAGGATAAAAAAAATGGCTAAAGAAGTTGTCGCACAAATCAAATTATATGTACCTGCAGGTCAAGCGAATCCTGCGCCGCCAGTCGGTCCTGCTTTAGGTCAGCATGGCATCAATATCATGGGTTTTTGTAAGCAATTCAATGAACGAACCAAAGGACGCGAAGGATACATTCTTCCGGCCATTATCACTGTTTATAAAGATAAATCATTTGACTTTGTTATTAAAACGCCGCCGAGCTCAGTGCTCATCAAAAAGGCAGCGAATATTGCTAAGGCTTCTGGAACCGCTGGAAAAGAATTTATCGGAAGGATTACCCTAGCGCAAGTTCGAGAAATCGCCAAAACAAAAATGGAAGATTTGAACACGGAAAATTTAGCTCAAGCGATTAGTACGATTAAAGGAACCGCAAGAAGCATGGGAATTGAGGTGACCGAATAATGAGAACTGCAAGCAAACGAATGAAGCAAGGTTATACCCCGATCAATCGCGAAAGAACGTATTCGCTGGAAGAAGCTATTACTCATCTGGATAAATTTCCAAAAACAAAATTTGATGAAACGGTTGAATTACATTTTGCCTTGACTATTAATTCCAAAGCATCCGATCAGATTGTCCGCGGAACCGTCGTTCTTCCGCATGGAACAGGAAAGGTCATCCGCATTGCGGTTTTCTGTAAAGGCGAACTTGAGGCGAAAGCCAAAGCGTCTGGAGCAGATTTTGTCGGAGCTGAAGATCTCATCGATAGAGTATCCAAAGGATTTTTAGATTTTGACGTCGTCATCGCGTCACCGGACATGATGAGAGATTTAAGTAAGCTAGGAAAAGTCCTCGGACCTCGAGGGCTAATGCCAACCCCCAAAGCGGGCACAGTTACTACCGATATTGAAAAAGCCATCCGCGACGTAAAAGCCGGTAAGATTGAATTCAAATCTGATAAGCAATCCGGTATCCACGTTGGTGTCGCAAAAAGATCATTCTCAAAAGAAAAAATCAAAGAAAATATTAATCAAGTTATTGACGCAATTAATCAAGCCAAACCGGCTTCGGTGAAGGGAAATTTAATTAAGTCTGTTTCTCTGTCATCGACGATGGGTCCGGGATTAAAGGTGGCATTATGAAACGTGTAGGCCAAATATACCGATCTGAATTTAATAATCGAATTCGACAAGGAATTGAAAGTAATGAAAGCTGTTTTATTCTCAGCTTTTCTAAATTATCCAGCAAGACATTAAGCAATCTTCGAAAGGATTTACAAAAATCCGGCGCTTCGATGTTTGTTTCTAAAAATTCTATTGCTCAAAATGCTTTAGAAGAGCTTAAGCATGAAGGTTTGATCAATCGTGTATCCGACCAAACAGCATTTGTTTGGACGAATGCCGATTCATCAGCTGTATCAAAAGTTCTGATTAATTTTTCAAAAGACTTGGAACATGTGAAAGTAAAAGGCGGATTGCTCAGCGGCCGTGTTTTGTTAGACACGGATGTTAAGCGTTTATCAGAATTGCCCTCAAGAGAAGTCTTGCTTTCTATGTTATTAGGTACACTACAAGCGCCTGCAAGCAGATTGGCTGGTGCTTTAAACGCAAAATCACGCGAGTTGTTATCGATATTGAAACAATATAGCGAGAAAAAGGGAGGAAATTAAAATGGCTGAAACAGCAACAGAAGAAAAGAAAGTTACGCTTTCTCCTAAATTGGCCGACTTGGCGAAGACAATTGAAGGATTAACCGCGTTGGAACTTTCTGAATTAGTAAAAGGTTTAGAAGACAGACTTGGTATTCAAGCCGCCGCTCCAATGGGTGCCGGTATGATGATGCCTATGGCTGGAGCCGCCGCTGCCGCACCAGTTGAAGAAAAAACAGCTTTTGATGTCGTTCTAGTTGATGCTGGAGCGCAAAAGATCGCTGTCATTAAAGAAGTTCGCGCAGCTACGAATCTTGGTTTGAAGGAAGCGAAAGATTTAGTTGAAGCAGCTCCTAAGCCAATCAAGCAAGGTGTTACAAAAGAGGAAGCCGAAGAACTTAAGAAAAAACTTGAAGCCGCTGGCGCAAAAGTTGAAGTAAAGTAATTCGTCTGTAATATCCCTAAAACCTTTAATCAAAGCGTATCTTATTTATGGAAAACATAACAATAAAAAACTTTAGTAAGTTTAAAGACAATTTTGAACTTCCACAGTTGTTAGATATTCAGTTAGTCGCTTATGAAAGTTTTCTGCAGCGAGACGTTTCATCCAACAAAAGGCAAGACATTGGTTTGCAGGAAGTATTTGCTGAAGTTTTTCCTTTAGAAAGTTATGATGGACAAATTAAATTAGAGTACATAAATTATACGTTAGGTAAGGAAAAATACTCTTCGATCGAATGTAAACGACGAGGAATGACTTATTCCGCTCCTTTAAAAGTTAAACTCCGTTTGATTACACCTGTAGATATTAAAGAGCAGGAAGTATATTTCGGAGATTTTCCTTTAATGACCGAGACAGGAACGTTCATCATTAATGGAGATGAGCGCGTCGTCGTTTCACAAATTCAGCGCCCTCCGGGCGTGTCCTTCGAAGTTGAAATGCATCCAACCGGAAAAGCCCTTTATCACGGAAGAATTATTCCGTCTAGAGGCGCTTGGTTTGAAATCAAATATGATTTGAATAATGTTCTTTTAGCTTATATTGATCGCCGAAGGAATTTTCCTGCGTCTCAAATTCTTCGCATCATGGGCTTATCAACTACCGAAGAAATGAAAAAGATGTTCGGTGATGATTTCAAATATCTCGAGAATACTTTAGAAAAAGACCATACGGAAACCAAAGAAGAGGCATTGTTAGATTTTTATAGAAAGATGCGCCCAACGGAACCAGCGACGGTAGAAGTTGCTGACAATTTATTTTTCCGTTTATTCTTTGAACCTAAGCGTTATGATTTGAGTAAAGTCGGACGACATATTATTAATAGAAAATTGAATATGGAAGTCCCGCTAGAAAATCGTGTTTTGGATATCGCGACAGTGGTCGAAGTTATTCGTTATCTCGTCGGACTACGCGAAGGCGTTGGCGAAAAAGATGATATCGATCACTTGGGTAACCGACGGATTAAAACCGTCAGCGAATTGGTGCAGAATCAAGTGAGAATTGGTTTGGCTCGTTTAGAACGTTCGATCAAAGAACGTTTGGTTGTTATGACAAATTTTGAAAATCTGACTGCGCATCATTTAATTAATTCCAGATTATTTTCAAACCAAATTCAAGACTTTTTTGCCCGCAGCCAATTATCCCAATTTATGGATCAAGTCAATCCGCTTTCTGAAATGACCCACAAACGTCGTCTATCAGCCTTGGGTCCTGGTGGTTTATCAAGAGAACGCGCTGGGTTTGAAGTGCGCGACGTTCACCCGACTCACTATGGCCGCGTTTGTCCGATTGAAACACCGGAAGGTCCGAATATCGGATTGATTGCATCATTGACCAATTGTGCCCGCGTCAATGATTTAGGATTTATTGAAACTCCTTATCGCATTGTTACCGACGGTAAGGTTACCAAAAAAATAGTTTATTTAACCGCCGACAAAGATCAGGGCGAGTATATTGCTCAGGCAAATGCGCCCATTGATGAAGGTGGAAATTTTCAGACACCGGATATTTTGTGTCGATATAAAACAGATTTTCCTCGTGTTAAGCCTAAAGATATCGATTTTATGGACGTATCTCCGTTGCAGATTGTTTCCGTCGCTGCATCATTGATTCCGTTCTTAGAACATGACGACGCTAACCGCGCCTTGATGGGTTCAAACATGCAACGGCAGGCTGTTCCTTTGATGGTTCCAGAAATGCCGAGTGTCGGAACGGGTATGGAAGCTAAAGTCGCTCGCGACTCAGGTGTTGTTGTTATCTCTAAAGAGAGCGGAGTTGTTACGAAAGTCGATGCCTCAGAAATCGTCATCGATAAAACGATTTATCCTTTAAAAAATTATCAAAGAACCAATGCCAATACTTGTATTCATCAAAAGCCATTAGTTAAGATTGGTGAAAAAGTAAAAGCCGGACAAACCATTGCCGACGGTATCGCCACGCAGCATGGCCGCCTTGCTTTAGGCCGAAACGTGTTGGTTGCTTTTATGCCATGGCGTGGATATAACTTTGAGGACGCAATTTTGATTAATGAAAGAATCGTCCGCAATGATGTCTTTACGTCGATACATATTGAAAAGTTTGAAGTTGAATGCCGTGAAACGCGTTTAGGTAATGAAGAAATTACCCGTGACATTCCAAATGTCAGCGAAGACGCGTTGAATAATCTTAATGAAGACGGAGTTATCCGCATCGGTGCTGAAGTAAAAGCCGGGGACATTCTCGTCGGAAAAGTTACGCCGAAGAGTGAAAAAGAATTGTCGCCTGAAGAGCGTCTGTTAAGGGCCATCTTTGGTGAAAAGGCTGCTGATATTCGTGATACATCATTAACATTGTCTCCTGGTATTGAAGGGGTCATTGTTAATACAGAAATCTTTCAAAGAAATGAACGTGGTCGAAAGAGTAAAGTCGATAAGACCAAAGAGAGTGAAGGCATTGTCAAGATTAGAGCTTATTACGTTCAAGAGAAAGATTTTATTGAAGAAGAAAAGAACAAAAAATTAGCTGCCCTCGGTGTTGCTAAAACCAAAGTTTCCAAAGCAAAATTAGGTGATTTTGATGAAGATTCCGAGGAGCATGAAGTATTAAGATTCTATCGTGATAAATTAGCTGAATTAGAAGAAGAAGAAATTAATGAAGTTGAGCGTGTCAAGCGCGGCGATGAATTACCAGCCGGCGTATTAAAAAGAGTCGTTGTTTATGTAGCGACTAAACGCAAGCTTGCCGAAGGTGATAAGATGGCCGGACGCCATGGTAATAAAGGTATTGTCTCACGTATTCTTCCTGAGCAAGATATGCCGTTCTTAGCTGATGGTTCAGCCGTTGACATCGTTTTAAATCCGTTAGGCGTTCCTTCCCGTATGAACGTAGGACAATTACTTGAAACTCATTTAGGTTGGGCAGCGAGAGTCTTGGGATTCTACGCAGAAACTCCTGTTTTTAATGGTGCCAGCGAAGATGAAATTCGGGCACAATTAAAGCTGGCTGGTTTACCTGAGGAAGGCAAAACCACTGTGTACGATGGTTATACTGGAGAAGCATTTGATCAAAAAGTCACCATCGGTATCATCTACATGTTGAAGTTGAATCACCTTGTTGATGAGAAAATACATGCCCGTTCTATTGGACCTTATTCACTTGTTACTCAACAACCGCTCGGCGGGAAAGCTCACTTCGGTGGACAAAGATTCGGAGAAATGGAAGTATGGGCGCTGGAAGCTTATGGCGCGGCTTACACTCTTCAAGAAATGTTAACCGTCAAGAGCGACGACGTCGTCGGACGCAGCCGTATGTATGAGGCTATTGTTAAAGGTCAACAAAAATTAACGCCTGGAACTCCTGAATCGTTTAACGTTTTGGTGAAGGAACTTCAAGGATTGTGTTTAGATATTAAGATGGTGAGGGCTGGGGCGCAAGATAATGGTTCCGCTAAAATCTTAGAAAAATTACAAAAAGACAAAGAGAAGAAAAACTAATATGATTAAAAAATCCGAAGAATTAGCAAACAGAGATCATATTACTATTCAGATTGCATCACCTGAAGTTATTCGCGCTTGGTCTCGCGGGATCGTCAAGAAAGCTGAAACGCTCAATTACCGAACTTTAAAGCCTGAGAAGGATGGTTTGTTTTGCGAGAAAATTTTCGGTCCGGTTCGTGACTGGGAATGCGCCTGCGGAAAATATAAAGGGATAAAGTTTAAAGGTATTGTCTGCGACCGTTGCGGAGTTATGGTTACACGATCAGCTGTCCGACGAGAATGGATGGGGCATATTGATTTAGCCTGTCCTGTAACCCATATTTGGTTTTATAAGGCTGTCCCTAGCCGATTAGCCGCTTTATTGCAAATCGGTTTAAGAGACCTAGAAAAATTAATTTATTATGAAGAATATATTGTTGTTGATGCGGGTGAAACTCCATTTAAGTTTAAACAATTTCTTTCTGAAGATGAATATCAAGATGCAATTATTAAATATGGCGGTGCTTTTAAGGCTAAGATTGGGGCTGAAGCAGTCCGCGATCTTTTAAAAGAAACTGATTTAAGTGTATTATGCAAAAAATTGAGAGCCGATTTAGAAAAAGCTAATCCATTGGGAACGAATGCCAAGAAAATAGCTAAGACATTAAAAATTGTCGAAGATTTTAAGGCTTCAAATAATAGTGCACATTGGATGGTTTTGGATGTACTTCCGGTTATCCCTCCAGATCTACGTCCTTTAGTTCCGCTAGAAGGTGGACGTTTTGCTACATCCGACTTGAACGATCTTTATCGTCGAGTTATTAATCGTAATAATCGATTGAAGAAATTGATTGACCTCAACGCTCCTGAAATTATCTGCCGTAATGAAAAGAGAATGCTTCAGGAAGCCGTCGACGCATTATTAGATAATGGTCGTCATGGTCGTCCGGTTTTAGGTTCAGGAAACCGTCCGTTAAAATCATTATCTGACATGCTTAAAGGGAAACAAGGCCGTTTCCGTATGAATTTGTTGGGTAAACGTGTCGATTATTCAGGACGTTCTGTTATTGTCGTCGGTCCGAATTTAAAATTACATCAATGTGGTTTGCCGAAAAAAATGGCCCTTGAATTATTTGAGCCGTTTATTATCCGTAAATTAAGAGAGAAAGGTTTTGTCCACACGATTAAAGGGGCAAAACGAATGGTTGAACGAGCCAAAGCCGAAGTATGGGATATTTTGGATGAAGTTATTCAAGATCACCCGATTATGCTTAACCGCGCGCCGACTCTTCACCGTTTAAGTATCCAAGCATTTTATCCAACGCTCGTCGAAGGAAAGGCTATTAAGCTGCATCCATTAGTTTGTGCCGCTTTCAACGCTGACTTCGACGGTGACCAAATGGCTGTTCACGTGCCATTGTCGCTTGAAGCGCAAATGGAATGCCGTCTTGAACTTCTCTCCATTAATAATCTTTTTTCACCTGCTGACGGAAGACCGGTTGTGTCCCCGTCGCAAGACGTTGTTTTAGGTCTTTACTATTTAACCAAAGAAGAAACGAATGCTAAAGATCAGGCCAGAATTTTTTCTGCGCCGGAAGAAGTTATTATTGCTTTCAACGATGGAATGTTAAAACTTCATCAGCGAATTAAATTAAAATTAAATAAGCCGGTTTGGGGTGAAGAAAAACCTTCTCTAATTATTTCTCAAGAAGAAGCAATGAGAGTTGCCAGAGATACCGTTGAAGAAGAAACGGCTCCTCATAAAACTCCAATTATTGAAACCACCGTCGGACGAGTTTTCTTGAATGAAGTGCTTCCGCCGCAAATGGGTTTTGTGAATGCACTGCTTGATAAGAAGAAAATCGGTGCGGTCATTTCCAGCTGTTATAAACAGTTTGGCCAAAAGGAAACGATTAATCTTTTAGATAACTTAAAAGATCTTGGATTTACCAACGCGACATTAGCGGGTATCTCTATTGCGATTTCTGACATGACCGTTCCTAAACAAAAAGTTGATATTTTGAAGAATTCTCGACTAGAAGTTAATAAAGTCGAAGATCAATATCGAAAAGGTATTATCACCGGTCGTGAACGGTACAATAAGATTATCGACGTGTGGACTCACACGACGGAATCTCTTTCCGATCTAGTTTTTGATCAAATGGAACCATTCAACCCGGTCTTTATTATGGCCGATTCCGGCGCCCGCGGATCACGACTACAGATTCGTCAGTTATCCGGTATGCGCGGTTTGATGGCGAAACCATCAGGTGAAATTATTGAAAATCCTATCACGGCTAGTTTCCGAGAAGGATTAACGGTTCTTGAATATTTTATCTCTACTCACGGTGCGCGTAAAGGTTTGGCGGATACGGCTCTTAAAACAGCTGACGCCGGATACTTAACTCGCCGTTTGGTCGACGTCGCCCAGGAAATGGTTGTTACCGAGGAAGATTGTAAAACCATCAACGGAATTACCGTTGCTGCCATCGTCGAAGGGGATGAGCTCGTTGTTAGTCTTAAAGAAAGAATCACCGGACGCGTCGCCTTAGATAGTATTGTCGACGTTGTCACCGATCAAAAAGTTGTCGAATCGGGTGATTTGATTACAGAAGAAAGAGCGGAATTAATTGAACACTTAGGTATTGAAAAAGTAAGAATCCGCAGCGCCTTAACTTGCGAATGTGATCGAGGCGTTTGTGTTAAATGTTATGGAAGAAATTTAGCTACACAAAGACTCGTTGAAATTGGTGAAGCTGTAGGTACGATTGCGGCTCAAAGTATCGGTGAACCTGGCACGCAGTTGACGATGAGAACGTTCCACATTGGTGGTACTGCATCACGTTCCATCGAGCAATCATTTTATAAAGCCAAGAACACTGGTTCGATCAAGTATCACCAGCTTCGCGTCGTCGAGAAAGGTAAAGAATTCATCGTTCTTAACCGCAACGGTTCAATCAGTGTTAATAATGAATTCGGCCGCGAGTTTGAACGTTATCAACTTCCGCAAGGAGCTGTTATTAAAATTGCGGATAATTTACCGGTCAGCAAAGACGATATTTTTGTCACCTGGGATCCATACACTATTCCGATCATTACAGAAGTTAAGGGAAGTGTAAATTCTGAAGACATCATTAATGATGTTACTGTGCAAGAAGAACAAAATCCAGTAACGGGTGTTACAGAACGGGTTGTCGTCGAGCATAAACAAGAATTCCACCCTCAGATTATTATTACCGACGAGAAAAAAGAAATTGTTGGTATTTATTCGATTCCAATCGGAGCTCACATTCTCGTGCAAGATAAACAAATTATTAATGCAGGGGATTTAATTGCGAAGATTCCTCGAGGACAAGGAAAGACTCGTGACATTACGGGCGGTCTGCCTCGCGTCGCCGAGCTTTTCGAAGCCAGAAAACCAAAAGATCCGGCGGTTATCAGTGAGATCGACGGTGTTGTTGAATTTGGTGAAGATAAAAAAGGAAGAAGAACAATTATTATAAAAAGTCCGACGGGAATGGCTTCTGAGTATACCATCCCTCATGGTAAGCACCCTAACGTTTACCGAGGAGATCGCGTGTTCGCAGGTCAACAACTTACCGACGGGCCAGTTGTTCCGCATGATATTTTAAGAGTGTGCGGCGACAAAGTATTGCAAGAATATTTATTGAATGAAGTTCAAGAAGTTTATCGTCTACAGGGTGTGCGTATTAATGATAAACATATTGAATTAATTATTGCGCAAATGTTGAAGAAAGTAAAAATTGAAGATTCCGGCGACACTGAGTTTCTCCTCGGAGAACAGGTCGATCGCATTTCTTTCAAGAAAGCAAATGAAAAAGTATTAGCAAAAAAAGGTAAGCCCGCACAAGCGACGCCGTTGTTATTAGGTATCACAAAAGTGTCTTTGACGACGGACAGTTTTATTTCTGCAGCAAGTTTCCAAGAGACGACAAGGGTCTTGACAGAGGCTGCATCATCTGGTAAGCTTGACCTTTTATGTGGACTTAAAGAGAACGTAATTGTAGGTCATTTAATACCTGCTGGAACAGGATTAGATGTTTATAACAAAGTAGAAATGGTGAAATATGCCGACGATACAGCAGTTGATCAGGAAGAGCAGACAGAGCAAAAAGAACAAGAGTAAATCACCAGCGTTAACGAATTGTCCTTTTCGTCGCGGTGTCTGTCTTCAAGTAAAAACGATGACGCCTAAAAAACCAAACTCGGCGTTACGTAAAGTTGCAAGAGTTCGTTTATCAAACAAGTTTGAAGTTACATCATATATTCCCGGTGAAGGCCACAATCTTCAAGAACACTCGATCGTACTAGTTCGAGGTGGAAGAGTCAAAGATTTACCTGGAGTTCGTTACCATATAGTACGCGGAACATTGGATGCGTCTGGTGTTGCCAAGAGAAAAAAATCACGATCAAAGTACGGAGCTAAGAAGGAACAAAAAGGATAATGAGAAGACGCAGCGCAGAAAAGAAAGAAATATTAGTAGATCCAAAATACAATAGCCGGTTAGTGGCCAAATTTATTAATACTTTGATGTTGAGCGGAAAGAAAACAGTCGCTGAAAACATTGTGTACGGTGCTTTCGAAATATTAAATACGAAGAGTCAAGAAAATGATCCATTAAAAGTATTTAATAAAGCCATTGAAAATGTCCGTCCTAAAGTTGAAGTTAAGTCACGTCGGGTTGGCGGGGCAACATATCAAGTTCCTGTTGAAGTACCAACCAATCGCGCGAATGCCTTGGCTTTCCGATGGATTCGTGACTTTGCAAAAAAGAAAAAAGGTCGAGCCATGGATGTTAAGTTAGCCGATGAGTTGTTGGCTGCTTATAAGGGAGAAGGCGCGGCCGTTAAGAAACGTGATGATACGCATAAAATGGCGGATGCGAACAAAGCTTTTGCCCATTTACGTTGGTAAACATTTGATTTAGTTATCATATATAAGGAAGTTGGAAAGTAATGTCAGACAAGATCCCACTAAAAGATTATCGAAATTTCGGAATTATTGCGCACATTGATGCCGGTAAGACGACGACCACAGAACGTATTTTGTATTATACGGGTGTTATTCATAGAATGGGAACCGTTGATGAAGGTAATGCGACCATGGATTGGATGGAGCAAGAACAAGAGCGCGGGATTACCATTACGGCAGCGAATACGACGGCGATGTGGAGAGGTAAGCGATTAAATATTATTGATACTCCGGGTCACGTTGATTTTACGATCGAAGTTGAACGCTCTTTAAAGGTTTTAGACGGTGCTGTTGTCGTTTTATGTGCAACTAGCGGCGTTCAATCTCAAACAGAAACGGTTTGGCGTCAAGCGGATCGTTATGGAGTTCCACGTATAGCTTTTATTAATAAATTAGATCGTCTGGGTGCAAGTTTTGAAAGAGTCTTAGGTCAGATTAGAGAACGTTTGGGCGCGAATGCGACGCCGTTACAACTTCCAGATGGTGCGGAAGATCAGTTTACCGGTTTATTTGATCTTATTGATCGTCGATATTTTGTGTATACAAATGATGACGGTACTGATATCAAAGAAAATGATATCCCTGAAGAATGGAAAGAACGCGTCGAAAAAGCTCGTCATGAAATGATTGAACGTCTGGCGGATGCGGACGATGAAATTGCTCAAAAGTTTTTAGATGATGCGCCAATCAGTGTTGAAGAAATTAGAGCGGGATTTAGACGAGCCGTCATTGCCAATAAGATATTGCCGGTTTTGACTGGCACCGCGCTTCGAAATAAAGGCGTACAAAAAGTTCTTGATGCTGTCACCGATTTTCTTCCCTCTCCTCTCGATGTCCCTCCTGTAAAAGGTATTGTCCCTGGAACAAATGAATCTGTAGAGCGTCGCCCAGATGTAAACGAACCTTTTAGCGCGCTTGTTTTTAAAGTCGCTTCTGATCCATATGTCGGAAAACTTTTCTACACCAGAATTTATTCAGGAGCGGTGGATTCAGGCGCAAATATATATAATTCATCTGAACAGAAAAAAGAACGTGTTTCAAAAATTGTTGTCATGCATGCTAATAAGCAAGAAATTGTTCAGCGCGCAGAAGCGGGTGATATTGTTTGTCTCGTCGGATTAAAGGACTCAAAGACGGGAACTACAGTATGCGATCCGGATAATAAAGTTTTATTGGAAAATATGCGTATACCGGAACCAGTTGTTTCTATGTCGATTGAACCAAGAACCAAGGCTGATTCAGATAAAATGGGATTGACCTTAAAGAAATTTTTAGATGAAGATCCATCTCTTCGTGTGACGTATGATCATGAAACGGCGCAAACAATTATATCTGGTATGGGTGAGTTGCATTTGGAAATCATTGTTGATCGTATGAAAAGAGAATATGGTATGGAGGCCGATACTGGCCGTCCAGAAGTTGCTTATAAGGAAACCGTTACTAAGACAGCGAAGAATATTGAAGGAAAGTTCATATCTCAAAGCGGTGGCCGCGGTCAATACGGACACGTTGTGATTAATGTTGAACCGACGGAAAAAAAAGGTGATGGTATTGTTTTTATCAATGAAATTAAAGGTGGAACAATTCCACGTGAATTTATTAAGCCGGTTGAAAAAGGGATCAGAGAAGGTGCGAATTCGGGCGTCGTCGCCGGGTACCCTGTAACCGATTTTAGAGTGACATTGTTTGATGGTTCTTACCATGATGTTGACTCCAGTGAAATGGCGTTCCAATTGGCAGCTAAGGAAGCTTTGAAAAAAGGTTTAAAAGCAGCCGCGTCTGTTTTACTTGAGCCGATTATGATCGTTGAGTTAGAATCACCTGAACAGTTTTATAGCGCGGTTATGGGAGACATCAATACCCGACGAGCTATTATTCTTGAAACCGGTATGAGAGCAAATTTAAAGACGACACGTTGTCATGTGCCTTTATCCGAAATGTTTAATTATGTGAATGCAATTCGTTCGCTGTCGCAAGGTCGGGCTTCATTTACTATGGAGCCAGCATTTTACGACGTTGTTCCTCAATTTGTTGCTGACAAAGTTGTTGAAGGACGTAAGCGAAACTAAATAAATTGAAAAATGCGTTATTCCTAAATATTTTAAAGGGGAGGAATTAAAAAAATGGCTAAAGAAAAATTCGTAAGAAATAAACCACACTTGAACATCGGAACCATCGGTCACGTCGACCATGGTAAGACGACGCTGAGTGCTGCGATCTGTACAATACTTTCTAAAAAAGGCTTTGCAGAAGCAAAAGCTTATGATCAAATCGATAATGCTCCTGAAGAAAAAGAGCGCGGCGTTACGATCAATATTTCACATCTTGAGTACCAAACGGATATTCGTCATTATGCTCACATCGATTGTCCTGGTCACGCCGACTATATTAAAAACATGATCACTGGCGCGGCCCAAATGGATGGCGCGATTTTGTGCGTATCAGCGACGGATGGTGCTATGCCTCAAACAAAAGAACACATTCTTTTAGCCAGACAGGTCAACGTTCCTAAGATCGTCGTTTTCATGAATAAATGTGATCAAGTTGAAGATAAAGAATTGTTGGACTTGGTTGAATTAGAACTTCGAGAATTGTTATCAAAATATGATTATGATGGTGATAACACTCCGATTATTAGAGGAAGCGCTCTTCATGCTTTAGAAAATCCAGAAGATCCAGTCAAGATTAAGCCAATCATG
The DNA here is from genome assembly GCA_018062515.1 of Candidatus Omnitrophota bacterium. Classification (GTDB taxonomy): domain Bacteria; phylum Omnitrophota; class Gorgyraeia; order Zapsychrales; family Zapsychraceae; genus JAGOSC01. Next base: position 7,777 of record JAGOSC010000027.1, on the reverse strand, counting down.
GATTTGATGGACGCTGTTGATAAATTTATACCAGAGCCTGTTCGCGAGCTTGACAAACCTTTCTTGATGGCGGTTGAAGACGTCTTCTCTATCTCAGGACGAGGAACCGTTGCTACAGGCCGTATCGAAAGAGGAAAAGTAAAAGTCGGCGAGGAAATTGATATCGTCGGTATGAAAAAAGAAGTTTTACAAACCGTTGTTACCGGGGTTGAAATGTTCCGTAAGGAATTGGATCAAGGTCAAGCCGGAGATAACGTTGGTCTACTTCTTCGCGGTGTTGATAAAACAACAATCGAACGCGGGCAAGTTCTTGCGGCTAAAGGTTCTATTGCTCCACATACAAAGTTTAAGGCTAAAGCTTATATCTTAACCAAAGAAGAAGGCGGACGACATACACCGTTCTTCAATGGATATAGACCTCAATTCTATTTTAGAACCACGGACGTAACTGGTTCAGCTAAATTGCCTGATGGCACCGAAATGGTTATGCCTGGCGATAACGTGGAAATGGAAGTCGAATTGATTGTGCCTATCGCTATGGAAAAAGAATTACGTTTCGCTATCCGTGAAGGTGGACGTACGGTTGGGGCAGGAGTTATTCACGAAGTAATCGCTTAACTAAGGGAAGCATAAATTAGCATGCAAAAAATACGAATAAAATTAAAGGCTTTTGATCACCGGTTAATCGACCAGTCAGCTCAGGAAATTGTCGACACAGCAATACGTACAGGCGCCAAGATTTCAGGACCTGTGCCATTGCCGACAAAAAGAGAGCTTTACACGGTCTTACGTTCGCCGGTTATTGATAAAAAGTCTCGTGAACAGTTCGGATTAGCCACACACAAACGATTGATTGATTTAGTAGAGCCGACGGCAAAAACAGTCGAAGCTTTACGAAAGTTGAATCTTCCGGCTGGTGTGGACGTTGAAATAAAACAATAATCTTGAATTAGTTACATTAAAGAAAAATGGTAATCTGAAAAAATGTCTGAAGAAAAACAAAATAACTCTGAAGAATCAAAAGCTGAAAACGTCGAGCATACGATAGGCGGATTAATAGGCCGCAAAATCGGAATGTCTCAGATTTTTGATGCGGATAGAAATAGAATTTCTGTGACGGTGATTGAAACTGGTCCGTGTACCGTACTTGAATTAAAAGATGACGCTACGATAATAAAGATTGGTTTTGGCGCGATCAAGGAAAGCCGAGCTGGAAAAGCGAAGTTAGGCCTTTTTAAGAAAATCGGTGCTCAACCAACGAGAACTATCCGAGAATTTAAGTCGACAAAACCAGCTTCATATAAAGTTGGTCAAGAAATCACGGTGGATCTTTTTAAAGCCGGGGATTATGTTGACATCATCGGAACATCCATAGGAAAAAGTTTTCAGGGTGGTATGAAGCGTCATGGTTGGAGTGGTGGGCCAGCGGGTCACGGTTCAATGCATCACAGACGAGTGGGTTCAATCAGTATGAGCGCCGAGCCTTCAAGAACATTAAGAGGCCGTACAATGCCTGGTCACATGGGAGATCGACGGATTACGACTCAAGGACTTCGGGTCATGGATGTCGATAAAGAAAATAATTTAATCCTTGTTAAAGGGGCAGTCCCAGGCTCTAAGAATGGAATTATTTCAATTCTCCTTTCACGTAAGAAAGTCTGGAAAGATTTATACGCGAAAAAAGAAGCGGTTCAACATAAAGTCAATCCAATGAAACAAAGTAAAGCCAAAGCTGGCGCTACAAAGAAAAAAGGTAAATAATCGTGTCTAAGTTAGCTGTATACAATAGAGAAGGAAAAGAAAGCGCAAGTATCGATTTGCCTAAAGATATATTTGATGCTCAAGTCAATCAAGATGTTATCCATCAAGCTATTTTGATGTATCAAGCATCTCTACGTCAAGGTAATGCATCGACGAAAACACGCGGTGAAATCAGCGGCGGTGGAAAAAAGCCTTTCAAACAAAAAGGAACCGGACGTGCGCGAGCAGGATCCACACGTTCTCCGTTATGGAAAAAAGGTGGTGTCGTTTTCGGTCCGCATCCTCGTGATTTTGGATACTCATTACCAAAGAAAATTCGTAGAGCCGCTTTAATCGAAAGCTTAAAAGCTCGCTTGAATGAAAAGCGATTGGTTTGCATCGAAGATTTAAAAGATAATTTTAGTAAAACCAAAGAATTTTCTTCCATGTTGTCAAAATTAAATGTGGAAGGAAAAGTGGTGGCATCATTAGACGGAAGCCATGATACCGTTCAAAGAGTTTCCAGAAATATCGCTTATTTTGAATTGGTTCGTTCACAAGACATTAATGCGCTGGATATTTTAAAGAATAAATTCGTCGTCTTAACGCAGACAGCTTTTAATGACATCCTTAACCGGATTTCAGATAAAGAAAAATAAACGCTTAAGTGAGTTAACAGATGAAAACATGTTTCGATATAATTAAGACTTTAGTAAGAACGGAAAAAGGCACACGCCTTGAACCGCAAAATCAATATCTTTTCAAAGTGGCATCTTTTGCCAATAAAATTGAAATTAAAAACGCTGTCGAAGAAATTTATAAAGTAAAAGTCGATTCCGTTAACACCTTATTTGTCAAAGGAAAATCGAAACGGGTCAGACAAATACCTGGAATGACTACAGCTTGGAAAAAAGCGGTTGTTAAATTAAAAGATGGCAGCAAAATTGAGGTTACATAATCGTGGGAATTAAAACATTTAAACCAACTACGCCGAGTTTAAGGCATACGAAATTATCAGATTTTAAAGAACTTACAAAATCAAAGCCGGAAAAATCGCTTTTAAGGCCATTGAAAAAATCCGGTGGTCGAAATTCTAACGGACGAGTCACTTCACGTTATCGAGGCGGCGGTCATAAAAGAATGTATAGGATGGTTGATTTTAAGCGAGACAGCGTAGATATTCAAGCCGACGTATTAGCCATTGAATACGATCCTAATCGTACATGCCGTATTGCTTTGATTCAATATACGACTGGTCAAAAATCATATATTTTAGCTCCACTAGAATTAAAAGTTGGCGACAAAATCGAAAGCACCATTGATAAACCAATCGATTTTAAAGCCGGAAATTGCATGCCTTTAAAAGAAATTCCTTTAGGTACGGCGGTTCATAATATTGAATTAATCCCTGGACGAGGCGGAAAGATTGCTCGCTCAGCTGGAACATCAGCCCAGATTATGGCTAAAGAAGGTGAATTCGCTTTCTTACGTATGCCGTCGAGCGAAGTTCGAAAAGTCCGTATCGGATGTCGAGCGACGATTGGTCAAATCGGAAACGTTGAACATGAATCGAGAATGATTGGTAAAGCTGGACGTATGCGCTGGATGGGACGAAAAGGTGGAGTACGCGGGGTAGCCATGAATCCGGTTGATCACCCTCACGGTGGTGGAGAAGGTAAAGCGCCGCAAGGAAATCCGCATCCTGTTACCCCATGGGGAAAACCTACCAAAGGTTATAAAACCAGAAGTAAGAGAAAATATTCTGATCAATATATCGTTAGACGAAGAGGGGCTAAGTAAAAATGACACGTTCAGTTAAAAAAGGGCCTTATGTTGAGCCTTCACTTACAAAAAAATTAAATCGCGCGGCTGGTACAAGCAGACGAGACCCCATTAAAACGTGGTCACGACGTTCAACAATTATCCCTGAATTTGTGGGATTTACCATCGCAGTATATGATGGACGTAAACATGTTCCAGTCTTTGTCACGGAAAATATGGTTGGATTTAAGTTGGGAGATTTCGCCCCGTCAAGAACATTTAGAAAGCACGGCGGTGTTAAAGCTAAAAAAGCAGCAACGAAAACATAAGGTAATAAAAAATGATATCACAAGCTAAGGGAAGATACTGTAGAGTTTCACCAACTAAATTACGATTGGTGCTTAATTTAATTCGAGGAAAAAAAGTATTGCCTTCATTGGCCATCTTGACTCATGTGAATAAAGGTCAGACCAAGATGATCACCAAAGTACTTAATTCAGCGATTAGTAACGCTAAGCAAAAAGGTTTGAGCGAAGATCAACTTTTTATATCCAAGATCACCGCTGATCAAGGGCCTTCGTGGAAACGGTTTAGAGCTGCTTCTTTCGGCCGAGCGTCAGGAATATTAAAAAGAACAAGTCATTTAACGATTGAATTGGATTTGATTACCAAATAAGGAGCTACATAAGTGGGACAAAAAGTAAGCCCTATAATTTTAAGAATTGGTTATATTGAAAATTGGAGAAGCCTTTGGTTCGCCGAGAAAAAAGATTTTCATAAGAATGTCGTCGAAGATTATAAAATCCGCCAATTTATTAAAACAAAATTTGTTCAAGCGGCTGTTTCTAAAGTGATTATTGAACGTTTAGCCGATAAAGTGAAAATCATTATTCATACCGCGAGACCGGGCGTTATTATCGGAAGACGCGGGGCTGATATTGATAAATTAAAAGGCGAACTAGCTGATATTTCTGCAAAAGAAATCGCGATTGAAACACGAGAAATTAAAAATCCTTCCGTCGATGCTCAATTGGTTGCGCAGAATGTCGCGTCTCAGTTGGCCAAACGTGTGGCTTTTAGACGGGCTATGAAAAGGGCTATTGATCAATCCATGACCGCCGGAGCAAAGGGAATTAAAATTCAATGCGGCGGACGTTTAAATGGTGCGGAAATGGCCAGAAAAGAAAAATATTTAGAAGGTAAGCTTCCATTGCATACATTAAGAGCCAATATTGATTATGGTTTTGCTGAAGCATTGACAACATACGGTCTTTTAGGGGTTAAAGTTTGGATCAACAAAGGTGAAGTTCTTAAAGGCAAAAATTTTAAGTACGTTGGTGAAGAAAATGCCGGCGATACCAAAGCAAATACAAAAGGTGCATAATCGATGTTATTAATGCCAAGAAAAACAAAATTTCGTAAATCACAAAAAGGTAAACGACGAGGTATAGCTACCGTCGGTGATAAAATTCATTTTGGTGAATATGGATTGAAGTCTCTGGAAAACGGATATGTGAAAGGTAGTCATATGGAAGCCTGCCGTATTATCGTTGCCCGTAAAATGAAAGGTGCAGGGAAGCTTTGGATCAATGTATTCCCGAGTAAACCGATTACCAAAAAGCCGATCGAAACACGTATGGGTAAAGGAAAAGGCGATTTGGATCATTGGGTCGCTGTTGTTAGACGCGGGAAAGTTCTATTTGAAATCAGCGGTGTTCCGGAAGATTTTGCAAAGGTTGTTCTACGATTGGTATCGTTTAAATTGCCGGTCAAGACAAAATTTATTACACGAGGTGGACGGCTATGAAGGCTAAGGCATTAAGAGATATAACTTCTGAAGATTTGATCGTTAAAGAAAAAGGTTTGAAAAAAGATTTATTCGAGCTTAATTTTCAGAAAAAACTCGGATCGGTAGAAAAACCATCTAGTTTCCGATTGATCAAAAGGGATATTGCTAGGATCCTAACCATTTTAAAAGAGAGAAAGTTAAATGACGGAAAATAACACACGAACAAGTAAAAGACGGTCTCTACAGGGTACAGTTGTCAGCGATAAAATGAATAAAACGCGTGTCGTGCAGGTCCGTTCATCTTCGAAGCATGCCAAGTACGATAAAATCGTGCGTATGGCTAAAAAATTTAAAGCCCATGATGAAAAAAATGAAAGTAAAGAGGGTGATGTTGTTTGGATCATGGAAACCCGCCCAATCTCAAAAGATAAAAGTTGGGTCATTCGCGAAATCGTAAAAGCAGCATAGGAAAAATTATGATTTATATGAAAACAGTTTTAGATGTGGCAGACAATTCAGGAGCTCGAAAAGCATCCATGATCGGCGTGCTTAATGCCAAAGGCCGATTATGCGCGCGTATCGGAGATATTATTCGCGTGAATATCAAAGAATCATCTCCCGAAGCAGCTGTAAAAAAAGGAACAAAGGCCAGGGCGATTATCGTCAGAACTAAGTCACCAATCAAAAGAAACGACGGAACATATGTGCGTTTTGATACAAACGCGGTGGTGATTATCGATGATGCCGGAAACCCTAAAGGAACCCGCGTGTTTGGACCTGTCGCCCGCGAATTAAGAAATATGGATTACATGAAAATAATTTCATTAGCCCCCGAGGTTGTATAAATGTTGCATATTAAGAAAGATGATCAAGTTAAAGTTATTGCAGGAAAAGACAAAGGAAAAACAGGAAAAGTCCTTAAGGTGATTCCTGAAAATTCCAAGGCCATTGTTGAGCATATTAATTTAATGAAAAAAGCACAGCGACGGACAAATCAGAATCAAAAAGGCGGTTTTGTTGACATTGAGATGCCGATACATATTTCAAATATTATGCTCATCGATAAGAAAACAAATTTGCCTACGCGTTTTGGAGCTAAAATTTCAAAAGACGGAAAAAAATTGAGAATCAGCAAAAAAAGTGGAGAAGTAATTTAAAAATGGCAAGACTATTCGAACAATATAAAGCAGAGCATGTAAAGGCCTTGCAGAAAAAATTTGGTATCAAGAATACGATGGATGTACCCAAGTTAGAGAAAATCGTCATCAATATGGGTGTGGGTGAAGCGATCAGCGACATGAAGATTTTGGATAATGCCGTATTAGATTTGACTCGGATTGCGGGACAAAAACCGATCATTACTCGATCGAAGAAGGCGATTTCAAATTTTAAATTGCGTGAGGATCTGCCTATCGGTTGTAAAGTCACTCTTCGACGGGCGGCGATGTATGAATTCATGGATCGATTGATTAACTTCAGTATACCAAGAATTCGTGACTTTAACGGAGTATCGCGCAAATCGTTTGATAAACAAGGTAATTATACAATGGGTATTACAGATCAATCTATTTTTCCTGAAGTTGATACTGGCCGATTGCAGCATCAGCACGGAATGGATATTACATTCGTATTTAATAAAGGCCCGAAAGAACATACGCTTGAACTACTCAGCTTATTTGGTATGCCTTTTACAAAAATTAGAAAAGTTGAAGAACAAGCTGCATAAGAGGAAATTATGGCAAGAAAAGCATTAGTTAATAAATCACAACAAAAACCAAAATTCCCGGTGAGACAACACAATCGCTGCAAACTTTGCGGTCGTCCAAGAGGTTATCTTAGACGTTTTAGTGTCTGCCGAATTTGTTTCAGAGAACTTGCTTGGAAAGGGGAAATACCAGGCATAAAAAAAGCCAGCTGGTAAATAGGAAAAAATTATGTCACTCAATGATCCAATCAGTAATTTACTAACCATCATAAGAAATGGCAGTCAAGCCGGTAAGGCAACGGTTGATGTTCCGGCCTCGAGGATGACGGAGAAAATACTCGGAATTTTTAAAAATAACGGGTATGTCGAAGATTATAAGCTGATGAAAACGAACGCTCAAGGTTCTTTCAAAGTTTATATGAAGTATGAAAATAGAAAGCCGCTTATTAGTGGTGTCAAGCGCATTTCAAAACCTGGGTTAAGAATTTATAAACAAAACGATGAAATACCACGCGTTATCAACGGTTTGGGTACAGCTGTTATATCAACGTCGAAAGGCGTTGTTGATGATAGAGAAGCCCGAAAAATGAAAGTCGGTGGTGAAATACTATGTTATATCTGGTAGGTAAAAATGTCTAGAAAAGCGAAAATTCCAATAGAAGTACCGAAAGAAGTAAAAGTCAATATTGATGGTTCTGAAGTCAAAATGGAAGGGCCTAAAGGAAAAATGAGTTTACATGTTCCTTCAGGTATTGCCGTTGAACTTAAGGACAATAAAATAG
>JAGOSC010000026.1 GCA_018062515.1 Candidatus Omnitrophota bacterium | reverse complement strand
GTCTAGAACAGCACCGAATGAGCTTGATGCGCTATTTGCCCGGCTGCAATAATGTTACAGTAATGAGCCCGCCAGTAATCATAACGCCGCCGGCCACAAAATATATACCGGCTATGGTTATAAAACTTAGATGTGTCGTCAGAGCAAATGGCACGCATAGCATTGAACCAAATCCGCCGACGGCTATGCACACAATGCCCATCGCCCTTAACAGAGTTCTAACAAATTCTGTCGTCATCATCATCACCTCCTTTCAATCAAATTCTTTTTGGCACCACATTTTATAAGCCCGTCGAGTCAATACTATTCCCAAGGCTAAATATAATAAGTTATTGATCAAAATATCCTTTCCGGAGAAATACGGCGCTAAATCAAACGGCATGAAAATTAATACAGATAATAAAAAACCTTGCGTGATAATACTTAACGACCGAGTTAAAGAGCTTAAAAGGATAACCCATGAAAATACAACGAAAGCAAGAATTCCGGCGAGAAGAATTAGCCCCCAAAATTTATGAATACCCAAAAGGCTGGGCTGAAAAAATATGGCGGGCAGAATGACATAACATAAGGAAAATAAAAACCAATTTAAGACAAGGTGCGTTAATAAAACAATTCCTTTTTCTTTGAACAGCGAATTCTTTCTTACAGGCCGGACCACATCAAATCTTAAATAACTCAAACTACTGTAATGCAAGCCGAAGGTCATAACGACGGGTGTAATCGCCAAGAGTAAAAAATTCTTATCGATGTTATGGTGGAAGCCTTCATGTATCATCTGATTGTTAATACAGAATATATAGATGGCGGTGAGCAGTATAAGCAAACTCCATACTTCCATAAGTTTTCTTTGCTGATCGAAATCCCAATGAAATGCACGGAGAAAAATATTATTATTCCGAGGATAAGCAGAAATGACGGTGCGGCTTTCCTTAATTCCCAAAAGATTCTTCACTGGAAGAAAGAAATCGAATAAATTTCGGTTTGCTCTAAGCTGATTCATAAAATTCTTTTGAGGAGGCCAAGATAAAAAATAACCATACTCAAAGTTTTCTTCGCTTAATTTGAGCAGCCTGCGTCCAAAAGTAATAATTAAAACTAAACAAAATCCCGCGATGATGTCGTCGATATAAGGCATCCTTTCAAACTTTGAAATGACAACTGATGATTCAAGGGCCAAAATCAGCAATAAACCATATCCATAAATAAGCACCCTTCCAATAGACAAGTAACCGATATAAGTAATGATTACGGCCACTAAAAGACATGAAACATATATCCCCCACATTCCCTGGGGTTTGACAAACAGCGGAACAAGACCATATTTCCAATAGATAGCAATCATTACGAAGAACAAGTAAGCCAAGAACGCACAATGCAGGTGAGGCATTCTGTAATGGGGCAATAAAGAAGCGCGGTGGCTGGCAAATTGCTTTTTTATAATGATACCTATATGCAAAGTCAGCCAAAGTGTAGTAACAAACAGCATTGTCATAAAATCTTCGGCGAATGCAGGCTGTTTCACCAAAAATAAATACTTTGAAACAATGGCGGTTAGAAGAAATATCCCCGATATTAATACAAAACTCGAATTTCTTAAATACAGCAATAATATCTGTTTATACTTATTCATGATCTATTTAACTCCAAAAATATTTCTTCTAAATTCAGGTCTTCAATTTCAACCTTGGCTTTAAATTCCTGCTCCAGTTGATTTTTTATTTCATCCTTAAAGCTCCGCACGGTTATAATTGCCTCATTGTTCGACGATTCACAAAAAATAAATCCGTTCAAATGATATTTCTCGGGAATCGGATGTTGCGTGACTACCCGTAACCGTTTTACTTCATCCTTTAATTGGCCCAACTCTCCGCAAAAATCGATGTTCCCGTCTTTTAAAACCGCGACATGATCGGCCACGCGTTCCAAATCAGATGTTATATGAGTTGAAAAAAAGATGGTGCATTCACGATTAGAAACAATGCCTAAAATGGTTTTTAAAAACTGTCTCCGGGCAGCAGGATCGAGACTGGCAACAGGTTCATCAAAGATTAATAATTCCGGCTCATGACCAAGCGATAATATAATCGATACTTTTTGCGCCTGTCCTTCAGAAAGAATTCCAAATTTTTCATGCTCATCCACTCTCCATTCCTTTAGCAATTTATCGACGATCTGATGATTCCAATGCTGATAAAAAGAAGCCGTATAATTAATTAGCTGCCGAACCGTCAGCCATGGATAAACTCTATCGCTTTGTGGAACATACCCTATCTTTTCTTTTGTCTGTTCTTTGAAATCCCAGGGGTGGTCCGACAAAACAGAAACCGTGCCTGATGAGGGCTTTAAAAGCCCTGCAATGCATTTCAGTAAAGTCGTCTTACCTTCTCCATTTCTACCTAACAAACCATAAACTGATCCTTTCGGAATAAAGAGAGACAAGTTATTCAAAACCTTTTTCTTACTAAAACTTTTACTTAACTCTTTAATCTCAATAATCGTGTCATCCATTCTTTTGCTCCTTCCATACACTCTCGAAAGTTTTAATAACTTTTTCTTTTTCTAAAGATAGTTGTTGAGCCTTTGTGACAACTTCTTTTAATAGCGGAACAATACTGTCTTCTCGTTTCTGCAAATTTTTTTTAGAAATAGATGATTCCCCGACCATCATCCCTTGTCCCCGGACAAATTCCAAAACACCCTCCTTCTCTAATAATGAATAGGCTTTCGACACCGTCATCGGATTGATTTCCAGTTCTTCGGCCACTTGCCGGACAGAAGGCATAAAAATACCGGCCTCTAAGCGGCCGGTAGCAATCTGAGTTTTTACTTGATCTATGATTTGACGGTAAATCGGTACTCCGGAAGACGTGGAGATTTGAAAAATGTATTTTGATTTCATATTCTGACCTTATCGGGTTATACGCAAGACTAGTGTATTACATTTATAATACACAAATACACCTCTGTCAAGTCATCTTATCCAAATAGTTATAAAATCAGAAAAATTTGCCTGCATACGGATTGATTTAAATGCTAACATATGCTATCATTTGTTATAAGAAGATATCAAATAGAAAAAGGAGCATTGGATGATTAAATCACAAATGATTAACTTAGGGGCGCGGATCCCGGCGGAATTAAAAAAGAAAATTTCCGCCTATTGCGACCGTAACGGAGTCAAGCTGCAATTCTTTATTATGGAAGCAATTCAAGAAAAACTATCCGAGATCGAACAGGATGAAATGGATAACAAAGTTATCGACGAACGGTTGAAAAATCCGGAATTTTCTTCGACTAATGATTTGGGAAAATACCTTAAAGGCCGAAAGAAAAATAGTTGATGTACAACGTCATCATTGAACGCAGAGTTTACAAAGACCTCGATAAAATTCCGCTGTCGGATGTTGAAAAAATTTATGAACAAATCTTGGCCCTGCAGCAGGACCCGCGTCCTTCGGGGACGAAAAAATTAAAAGGTTCTAAAGACCGATACCGTATCAGGCAAGGGGATTACAGAATTGTCTATATCCTCGATGATAACAAAAAAACGGTGAGCATTATCCTTGTACGGCACCGCAAAGATGTTTACCGCGATTCTTAATTGGTGCCGGGCGGCAACAATTCGGAACTTTCCTACTTACCCATTTCCATATCAAACCACATGCCGAAAAGGAGAAATTGCAGGCCGGTGATAACCGACATGGCACAGAGAATTGATTTGGGTCCGGTGGCGCCGCCGCCGAATAATTCCCGATAGATTTGTTCAAATCCTAAAAGTATTCCAAAGGGGAATAAAATCATTCCGCAAATAAAGAAAAAGACCAATGGATGAAAATCGAGATAAATGTACCGGAAAAACATTCTCCAGAAAAAACCGCGGATTAACATCGGCGCTACTTTAAGCGCGTAACCTAGGCCTTTAATCTGAGATTGACGTTCGCCTTCGAGGTAAATCGGTGTTCGAGGAATATCTTTGACCCTTTGTCCATAGGCATTCAGGCGGATCAAAAAATCCATAGGATAACCATAGCGTTTCCATGCAACGTTCCAGTCAACAGTATCTATAGCCTTTTTTGTAATGGCTGTATATCCGTCGACGACATCCATAATTTTGTAATAACCGGAAGCGATTTTTGTCATGCCGGTAATAATGATATTTCCAAAAATCCTAATCTTCGGCATCTGCGCCCTCGTCTTATCCCACAACAAAAAACGATTGCCTTTAGTATAATCCGCTGTCTTGTCGATGAGCGGATCCAAAAAAGCCTCAACCTCATTCAAAGGCATTTGATAATCGCCTCCAACGACGACGGTGATAGCATAACCATCTTTCGACGAAGCGCGGTAACCGGTAATGATAGCACCGCCGGGGCCTTGATTTTCTGTGTGTTGAAGAAGAACCACCCTTTTATCTTTTTGAGATTGAGAACGGACAACGTCGGCAAGAGTATCAGTGCTGCAATCATCAACGACATAAATGCGATCAATCAATGCAGGAACATTTTGTAAAGTCGGAAGGATTAATTTTGATTCATTATAAGCAGGAATGACCAAAGCAATACTGTGATTCCTATACATATTGCTTTTTAGCTCCTTCGGCCTTAGTCATACCGGCACTCAAAGCAGAAACAACCTTTTCCTGTTCTTCATGGCTTAATTCAGGAAACATTGGCAAAGATAATATTTCCTGTGAATATTTTTCAGCGACGGGAAAATCACCTTTTTTATGACCGAGATATTCATAAGCTTTTTGTAAATGAAGACAAACCGGATAGTGAATGCCGGCGCCTATATCGTTTTCGTGCAGATAGCGTAAAACAGCGTCGCGGTTTTTTAGTCGAATGACATAAAGATGAAATACATGACTCACTTTTGGATCAATGTAAGGCGTAATAACATCAAAATTTTTTAACATAAGATTATATTGTTCCGCGTGATTCTGACGGCCCTTCGTCCACTGTGGAAGATATTTCAATTTAACATTTAAAATAGCAGCTTGAATTTCGGATAAACGAAAATTAAATCCTTCCATTAAGTGTTCATATTTATCAATGCGCCCATGATCCGCCAACATAAACATTTTCTTTCTTAATTCTTCATCATTCGTTACCACCAGTCCTCCGTCGCCGTAAGCACCTAAGTTCTTCCCTGGATAAAAACTGTAACACACCGCATCGCCATAATGTCCAATAGGTTTGCCATTATATTCGGCGAGATGCGACTGTGCAGAATCGTAGATCACTTTTAATTGATGTTTGCGGGCGATTTGATCGATAGCATCAATATCACATGGCTGGCCATACAGATGGACGGGAATAATGGCTTTTGTCTTTTTGGTTATCGCTTTCTCTAATTTCTTAGGATCAATATTGTAGGTTTTCTCGTCGACATCAACGAAGACGACCTTGGCTCCGGTATGCGTAATCGATTCGGTCGTGGCAATAAAAGTATTGGGAACAGTCAAAACCTCGTCACCGTCTCCAACACCCAAGGCCGTTAATGCTAATTGTAAAGCTGTTGTTCCTGAACTGGCTCCGACGCCGAATTTGGCTCCGGAAATAGCCGCGAAATCCGCCTCAAATTTCTTGATCTGCGGGCCGTTAATAAATGCCATGCTTTCAAGAGTCTGATCAACGGCTTGTTTAATTTCATCTTTGATTAATGCGTATTGTTTATTCAAATTAACGAGTGGTATCATGGTCATGATTAAAATTTGGTTGCGAAGGAAGGCTTGGCTGATTCCGGAGATCCTCGTCGGAGATCAAGTGTCACACCATTCAAATCCATGGACGCTTGCGCCGTCTGCAGGACCCGCACGACGCGAAGGCCGTTTTCACCGTCGGTCAATGGCTTTCGGCCATCACGGATGGATTCGATAAAATCAAGGCATTCTTCTTTCAATGGTTCTTTAAAATCAATTTTCGGGAACATCACGTCTCCCGCCTGTTTAATCAGCTGATATTTCCCAAAATCATCATAGGGCCCTAGTGAGTCGCCCATATTTTGCTTCTTAATTCCTTTATCAAAAATTTGGATTTTGTTATTATCCATATCATTATAAATAATCATCTTCTCACTGCCGACGACAGTCATCTTACGGACTTTACTCGGATCAAGCCAGCTCACCTGGACGTGGGCTATAATGTTTTGAGGAAATTGTAAAACCATGAAAATAACGTCATCGATACCCGGTTGTATAAAATCATAACCTCGACAAGAAACAGCCTCGGGCATCATATCCAAAAGATAAATCAAAATAGAAATATCATGCGGCGCCAAATTCCATAACGCATTAACATCCTTACGAACAATACCAAAATTGAGCCTTTGTGAATAAAAATAATACGGTTTTCCGACGGTCCCGGCCTTAAGTTGACGTTTTAATTCACGGACGGCTTCATTATATTCAAAGGTGTGGCCAACCATGAGTTTAAGCCCGCGTTCATGGGCCAACTTAATCAAATCTTCCGCTTCTTCAATGGAATTAGCCAAGGGTTTCTCGACGAGAACATGTTTTCCATTAAGCAATGCTTCTTTGGCGAATGTGTAATGAGTGGAAGGTTGAGTGGCAATGACCACCGCGTCAACAGAATTACAAAACAAATCGGAATAATTTTTCGTGGTTTGTACTAAAGGATATTTTTGGCGGACGTAATCTAGACGTTCCTGATCTAAATCCGCGACCATGGAAACAACCGCGCCGGGACAATCCATAAAGCTTCTCAGCAAATTCGGTCCCCAATAGCCGCACCCGATTAAACCAATATTAATCATAAATTAGAAATCCGAATACCGAAATTCGAAACAAATTCGAATGTTTAAATAAAGAAAGGTTTTAACAAAAGTTTAGAGATTGGAACATTTTAATTTCGAACATTGTTTAGGATTTCGGGCTTGGTTATTCGAGATTAATTTTACAGTAAACTGTCGTTTATTAATTCTATTATATATAAATTGATTCTATTGGCTAGCGATATTTCCAGGAAAGACCCCTTCGACTCTCTCACTTGCGTTCGCTCGCTCAGGGCGGTGAGTTCTTCGACTTCGCTCGGGGTGGTGAGCGAAAGTCGAACCATAAAAAAAGGACCCGCGAAACTTTCGTTTAACGGGTCTTTACTCTGGATAGGATTCGATTGGGGAATCGGAAACAGCCATTATAGCAAATTTAAAATGAAATCCAGTTTTATGATGAATTAATTTATATGCTCGCTCAGATCAAGTTCATCCGGCTTGATCATATAAGAAATCTTTTGCGGATCTTCCGTTTTCTTTTCACCATCACCGGCCACACCGTCCAGCTCATTTCCATTTAATCCTAACATTAATGGTAAATTTGTAATCGGTGACACATTGATAATCACCGGAATAAACCCGTCGATATTCATATTCTCAAATGGTTGCTGATTGTATGGCAAAGGAACACCACTCCCATCTCTTTTAATTTGCAAATCTAATAACTTCGGATTTAAGTCGATACCACCAACTCGATCCTTACCTTTTTGCTGTTTTGATTGACTTGTAACAACCTGTTTTGTTTGATTAATATCATTTACGAATGGTTGCTCATCGTAACCATCTTCTGCCACTATATTAATGGTATTAACGGGAACTTGGCTAATTCCGGAAGTCTGTAAAACCAGCGCTTCGCGACCCAGTTCAGAAAGTCTCGGATTCTTTGAACGGCTAAAAGCCTGCGCCAAGTCTGCAGCCGGCAATTTTAATTGATTAGCCATTGAGGTAACGAAGTCCCGGGCGTTGATTTTATAACCAAGGAAGCCAAATGTATGCGACAATTTATTTATATCCGCAGTTCTTAAGGTTTTTAAAATTGATTCCAGTCTATTTTCATTCAGTGAAGTTATTTCCGTAATGATTCCATTAATATCGACGGCTAAACTTTCTAAATCCTTATCATTCGCGACGCTAAGCATCGCCTTATCCCCCTGAACAAAATTGCCTGCGGCTAAAACTGTATTATCATTGCGTTGCAGATTAACTGTTTTTAAAGTTTTATAACCCGAATTAAAAGAATAGTCTTTATAAGCAATAACATCGAGGGTATCAACTATGATATCCCCAAAATATTCGAGATTTTGATATTCACTGATCAATTGTTGAAGTTTCTTGACGTCTGCTTGATTAAATTCTTGAGTGAAATATGCGGCCGTTACGTGCGGTGGTCGGGGTTGCGGTAATTCCCATGCTTTCCTGCGTTCATTCACAGGATCTGCTTCGCCATCTTTAAGATACGGTCGTAATTCCCAAAAAATACCTGTTACTGGGTTCCAATTAACACCGCCTACACGCATCGTAAACTGCGGGGTACTAATACTTCCTGCTTTTTCGATAACATATTTGACGCCTTCATCATTTAAATCAATATTTTCTAGTCCTGCGTGCATGGCCAAAGTTTTTTTGCTGTTAGCTTCCTTATTATCCCATTGCTGCTCTAAACCCTGACTCGTAAAATGTAGTTTATCTCCATCGACCAAATATACTTTTTCTCCAAACACTTCTTTAAGTCTTTTTTGAAATTGAATCATACGATTCAGCGTATCTGATTCTTTAAGGAAGTTAACTTCTGTCACACCAAAAGTACCATTTTTCTGACGGACATCTGCGGGCTTCATTTCACCCTTTTCGGTAAGAAAATTACGCGTCCAACTGTTATCATCTTTTGTTATTTCTTTTATATCTTTGTTTTTATGTCCAAACGAATTATAGAAATCTCGGTAATTATCTCTAGCCAATACAGCTTGATCATTAATCGGTTCTATCTTTCCACTCGAATCGACGATGTATTTTCCCGGGGAAACGTTTGATAAATCAATAACCATTTGACCTTTTTCAACACGTTTATATCCGCGCATTTTCAAATATTCAGGGACATCTTTACTTTCCATTTCCTCTTGAGTTAAATTTGGAAATTCCCAACCTTCATTCTTTACATTTAAATCTTTGATATTTAATGTAACGCCCCGCGCTGTTTTGACAATCAAAGTACCGTCAATATTGGTATTTTCGAAGAAAATATTTTGGCCTTCAATGTTCAATACGGATTTATTTGTAATACTTCCACCTTTAAATTTACTTTGAATATCCTTAGGTGTTAAGGCCCAATCAGGAGAATACACAATCCTTGCACCTTCAATATAGGGAACACCTTGTGATTCAACTACACTGCCTTCAATATCAACATCTATTCCGGTATTTTTAAATAATTCCCGTCTAGATTTATAACTGTGGGCTTCACCCGGAGCCATCGATTCGGGATATAGGCCTTTCTTTGCAGCATCTCTTGCTCTTTCAAGATTATTTTTAACAGCTGCAAACGCAAATCTAGGCTCAAAAATAGTAACACCAACATATTGTCCATCAATATATTGAGCAATGTCCTGCATAGGCGCTTCTAAGCGGCTGACCAAAGTATCTGCTTTCGGATTTACAATTTCACCAAAGAGACCGCCTGTTTCTTCCAGCTTTGTGTTATAGGCTTCTTGATCAATAATAAAGACATTTAAATTCCCAGGAAATTGAGAAAATCCGGTCACTGGATCCGCTACATCCCCTTCCGGATTGATCGTAGCCTTTAAAACAGGATTCAATAGATTGTACTCAATATTAAATGTTTTTAATTTACCATCTACTGTAGATTCCATTTCCGCAATCGAACCTGAATTCTCACCGGGCCGACGGTTAACGGCTACGAAATTCATTTTGTATCCTTTATCCACCGTATTACCTAAAGCAGCAGGAATAGCATTAAAGACCTGACCGTTAGTGTCCTGAAAAAATATTGTTTGCTTCTTTCCAGTATCGGTAAATGTTTTGGCGAGTCCGGATTGTTTCATAAGAATATGGATATCTCCATGATTGTGAGGCTGAACATCTAATTTATATGGGTCGCTTGGATCAAGCATTAAAGATCCTTCATATCCCTTCATTGCAGGAACCGATTCCTGTTTAACAATCACGATTTGTTTTAACTCGCCGATCACTTCATCGGTCAAAATATCGACAATAACCATTTTATTATCCCGATTTTCAATTTTCTGTTGAGCCGGATCGATTATACTAAGACCATCCATTCCAAAATATTTATTCTGATCCAAATCTTCCACCGTTAATGCATGAGTTTCATCCGAGGTCATAATAACAAAGGGTATTTTTTCAGAGGCACCATTTAATTGATTTGATCTATTCTGTAGTGCCAAAATATCTTCTATAAATAATTGGATGTAAGGCTTCTCAGTGACAAGATCCAACGGAATTTTTAATTTAATATCATCTTTATAATCAAGCCGCGTACCCAAACCTCCCGCCACCAAAGCAAAAATGGTTTTATTGGCATTTTTAATACCTAATTCTGCGAGCTCATTAAATTTAGCATCAATACGAGTTAAATCATCCCCTTTGGGTCTCTTCGGAGTATACCCTTCCAGGGGATTAGCACCTTTTCGAGCAATCTCCAATTTTTCAATACCATTCTTTTTATATGCTCGTAATCCTCCAGGATAATTTCTGTCTAACTTAATGATTTGCTCTAAAAATATTTTCTTCTTTTGGTCATTAATTCCTGGTTCATCCCAGTTACTCAAGAGCCTTTCTTCACCGATATCAATAAGAATTTTGATTGCTTCCATTTCTTGTGAATCTTTAATGACTTCAGCTTCAATATTCTTATTTATAGTAACTGATAACTTTTTTTGGTCTGCGGTTGTTAACATCGCCGAATCTCCGCGAGTAGCTTTTGATGTAATCGAAATCCCGCCGTCGTCCTTAAATACAACTTCAACCGGATCATTTATATCAATCTCGTTAATGATAGACTGATCTTTCGGCGCGGCAAGTAAATCAATTTCATAATCTTTGGCTGTTTTATCTTTTGGAACACTCAAATTCTCCGCAGCTAAATTATTAATTTCCGCTCTTCTTGAGGGAATAATATTCTCAGACTTCACGACCTCTTTAACTTTTGGATCGCTATAATTAGTCTCCCAACCCCCGGAAAAGTATTTTCGCGGGATAATTTCATCCGTCGTCGGGTCATAATATTCTTTAATATAGTTGTAAACGCCTTTCTGAAAGGCTTCGATGTACTGATCATAAATTTTATCTTTGGCTGTCTTGTCTTCAACATCAATACCGACGGTTTTATTTTGGTCGACGTAAACTTTACCTAAAATTGTTTCTTTCAAATTTTCTTTGTACCATGTAGCTAAAACCATAGCATTGGCGATTTGTCGTAATTTGGCAAAATGCTGGCCATGATTGACTTCTCGTTCAATTTCCGGGATCAGTACTTCTCTGATTACTTCCGATGTGACTCCACTAATG
This sequence comes from Candidatus Omnitrophota bacterium, assembly GCA_018062515.1. Classification (GTDB taxonomy): domain Bacteria; phylum Omnitrophota; class Gorgyraeia; order Zapsychrales; family Zapsychraceae; genus JAGOSC01. The sequence continues at coordinate 26,243 of JAGOSC010000026.1, read as the reverse complement.
ACCTCTGCTTCATCTTTATTCACTTGATCAGCGCCGAACCTTTTATTTCCGATATTAGCGTTCAAGGCAAGATAATCTTCCTCTAACATGACTTTTAATTTGTTTTCGAGAATATAGGCATCATTGCCTTTTTGAAAAATAACGGCTTTTTCAGGAACAATCCAAATCTTATTAAATGTATTCATCGGCATTTCTGTGGTTCCGTAGAGAGCCAGGGCTTTCTTTCGGACGCGATTCCAAAATTCACCCCCGAGTTTATCTTCGGGATACATCAAGGACGCGGTCAATTGTTTGAGAATATAATCCTGCGCTAAAAGGTCACGGCCCATTTCCGTTGCACCGAACCCAGTCGGTATAATCCGGTCGCCTTCATAAGGAGAAAGGTTGACCCACATTTCATTTTCAGGGACAGTCAGTGCAGCCAAAAAGTATTTGATCATATTCCGCGCTTCTTCATTAAATGCATCGTCCGTCAATTCTTTGTCGCCGGGGAATACAATAAAATTAAACTTAAGCGGATTTTCAGGGTGAGTTATAATTCCTTTAATTAAAGCCGGTTGGAAGCTGGATGTAACATTCAGCATTGTCCCGGGAACAGGTAAATTTAAAAGTGTCTGCGGTATGAATTGCGCTTGAGCTAAATTTGGAGGGATCACGGAAGTGAAGATAAAGGTAAAAACAATAAAAGAACATAAAAGTCGATAAACAAAGGATGGGCGTTTTTGTTCTAACAATGTGATCATATTCCGAGCTCCTGAAGGTTTAAAATATCAATACTTAATAATATATATAAAGAGTAACATAAATACAATCAATGATTCAAGCTGTAAAACCTTTACTGATTTCCTATAACTAGTTAATATGAAATGATTTAGGAAATTCACTGTAATTATTTCACTACAGTTAAAAGTAAATTTATCTTTTCGAAAAAAATTGCTACAAAAAAACATGCGATGATTAGCACAAATTTCTCGTCGAGAAATAATGATTTAATTTTGGAAACTAACTTTGATTGGGGAATTTGGAATAGATGCTAAATCTATTTTCATCTATGTAGAAAGTATACTGGACGGCAATGGATATGTCAAATTAAAAATGTCAAACGTTATATTTGTAAATATATGTAAATAAATAACTTATGATAACTTAATCTTTCTAACGATCCATATCTATGCTGTCCGGTCATTATCCGTGTACTTTTTAATCTCAAACCGGCTTAGAACAAGATACACACACGGAACAACAAAAAGTGTAAAGATCGTCGAGACAATGGTTCCGCCGATAATCGTTAAACCCATCGGGGTGCGCGTTTCCTGTCCAATACTATTACCTATAATCAGCGGAAAAGCGGCGGCTACCGTCGCTACCGACGTCATGAGAATCGGTCTTAAACGAATCGGACAAGCCTTTGAAAGAGCGTCACGAATACTCATATCGGGATTTTGTTGACGGATTTGATTGGTAAATTCGACGAGAAGAATGGAATTCTTTTTGGCAATTCCCATAAGAACAATGATCCCGATAAAACTAAAAAGATTTAATGAAATACCTGTCATCCATAATGTCATTAAAGCGCCGGTCAAACTAAAAGGCAAGGCCACCAATACCGTAATCGGATGAATAAATGAATTAAACTGAATCGCTAAAATCATATACGCGACGAGAATACCCATGAGCAATGCTCCGCGCAGGCTTTTAAAACTTTCCGACATGCCCGTCGAAGATCCTTCCAAATCCAGGCGATATCCTTCCGGCAGAATTTCCCGAGCAATTGTTTGCGCAGCCGCGGACACTTCGCCCTGCGCTTTTCCCGGGCCCAGGCTGCCGAAAACACCGATGGCGCGCTGGCGGTTGATCCGCGTGATGGATTGATACGCCGTTGATTCTTGGGTGTCGACGAGTTCAGACAACGGCACCAGGTTCCCGAACTGATTCCTGACCAGAATATTCGCGATATCCACGGAAGACTTAACATACTGTTCGGGTATTTTAATGCGCACGTCATATCGCCGCGCGTCGGACGTGTAACGGCTCTGGCGCATACCGGCGACCGCGACATTCAACGTCCTCGCCACTGTCTCGGCGGAAACGCCTCGTTCCGCCATCTTCGCGCGGTTCGGCCGTATAATCAATTCCGGCAAACCGGTTTTAAAATCCATATCCATATCCTGAGCGTATTTTTCATCCGTCAGCCGCTTGATAAGTTCATTCGCCTTTTCTTCCAGGATTTTTAAATCAGGCCCAAGCAAATTAAACGACACCGGATTCAGCCGGCCGCTGGTCAAATTGCGCGCGGAAATGTCGCGCATCGTCACGCGCGCGCCCTTGATTTCTTTGAATTTGGGGCGAAGTTCATCGATAATTTCCTGGTGGGTTTTTGTCCGTTCTTTACGGTCTTTCAATGTCGTCGGAAAAGACATTTGGTTGACTTCCGACGCGCCTCCGCCTCCGCCCACACTGACGAGGAATCCGGATATTTCCGGCTGGGCATTAAGTATTTTTTCGATTTCCAAAGCCTTGCGCGCGGTTTCTTCAATCGATGTTCCCGTCGGAGTTTGCGCGGTGATCGAAATAAAATTCTGGTCCTGGCTGGGGACAAATTCCTGTTTGACATGGCGGACAAGCATCATGGAAGCGATAAAAACCATCGTTGACAAAATTATGATGATTTTTGGAAATTTAACCAAAAACATTAATAAACGTTGATAGATCAAACCGAATTGGCCGAACAGCCGCTCGAGCCAATGTTCAAAAGCGGATGTTTTCGGCGAGACGGCTAAAATCGCCGCGGTGCGCATGGGCGTGATGGTCACCGCTTCTAAAAGAGAAAGCATAACCGCCGCCGACATCGTTACACCAAACTGATAAAAAAATTTCCCGATAATCCCATCCATAAAAACAACTGGTAAGAATACCGCAACAACAGCCAAACTAGCCGCTGTCGCCGCAGGAAGAATTTCCATCGCGCCTTCATAAGCCGCTTGCTTTGGAGTCTTACCCATTCGATAATGCCGGACAATATTTTCCAAAAGCATGATCGCGTCGTCAACGACAATGGACACGGCCAGCGTTAACGCCAAAAGCGTGAACAAATTGAGTGTGAAACCTGAAAAATAAATAATTAAAAATGTCCCGATAATCGACGTGGGAATGGAAAAAAGAATATTGAGTGTTGCTTGCCAGCTTCCCAGAAATAACAAACAAACCAAAATCGTGACCGCGCTGGCGATAATCAATTTGTTATACGTGGTATGCACCACCGCTTCGGTGGGCTTGGTGAAATTAGCGTTAATACGGCATTGATAACCTTCCGGCAACATTTTTTTTAATTCTTCAATCCGTTTTTCAACCGCCCGGCCGACGGCGACTTCATTCGAACCTCTTTGTTTTCGAATGGCGGCGCTCACCGCCTCTTTGCCGTTGATCCGCGCCATGCGGCGTATATCCGAAAGGCCGTCTTCAATGTCCGCGAAATCGCCCAATCGATACACTTTATCCTGAATGACTTGTCCGCCTCGACGTAAAATCTGCAAATTTTTCATGTCTTCAATCGCCGTGACTTCCCCCAGCCAGCGCACGCGCAATTCACGCTCGCCCTGCACAAATTGTCCGGCGGCGGTTTCCAGATGCTGAGACTGAAGCGCGTCAGCCAAATCCAAAATGGTCAAATCAGCTTCTTTGAGTTTCTGCGGATCCGGCCAAATCCGGACATTACGTTCACTAAAACCGCCGGTTGAAACCTCTCCCACGCCGGGAATAAAGCGGATCTGGTCGAGAAAATAATTTTCCATAAACAAAAGCACTTCGCGAAGCGGTTTGTCCGCGTAAACGGAGATAAACATAATCGGCGCTTCTTCCGGGTTTCGTTTGCGGATGACGGGCGGGTCAACTTCCGACGGAAGGCGCAACTGGCTTAACGCGGCCTGGACTTCCTGCAAAGCGATATCCACGTCGCGGTTGATATCAAACTCAAGGTTAATGGAACCCTGGCCCTGACGAACAGTAGCGCGCATTTCCTTTAAGCCTTCTATCGACAAAAGGCGCTGTTCCATTGGATCAATAATATCTGACTCAATCACTTCCGGCGCCGCGCCTTCATAGGAAACAGAAACATTGAGGACGGGAAAATCCACGTCAGGCATTTGGCTAATGCCAAGCCGGTTTAATGAAATAGCGCCGAAGATAATGAGCGCGGACATGAGTATCCACGCGAAAACGGTTCTTTCAATAGATAGTTTAATCAAATTCATTTTTATGATCCGGATGATAGATATAATTACGCGCCTGCGTTTCTGTGCGCCGAAGCTGCGCCGTCAATTCCAGAACCAGAAGTTCACTCTCCGCGGCTTCCTGTTCAAATGTGATCGCTTGAAAAGCGGTTGTTCGTCCTTTTTTATAACGCTCACGCTCTTCTTGACTTTTTTCTTGGTGAATTTTTGCCAACGCGATGGCGGTTTCCAGGCGCTGTTTCTGCTCGCTGATCGCGCGTTTAAGATCGTCCCACTGCACATTGGATTCCCGCGCGGCGCGGATAGAACGGATTTTTTCAGCCTGGGCTTTAAGTTTAAACGATCGGGCTGATTGATTGGCCAGATAAAAATCGAGCGGAACAGAAAACACAATTCCCACTTGATGATAATCATGGCTGCTGAAAAAAGCCTGACGGCGCGCCGTTGAAAATGATTCATTCAACCCCTGCTGACCATACGAATATCCAAATTCCAATGTTGGTTTTAATTTATCAATTTCAAACTTGGCTTCTTCTTCAAGCTGTTTTGCCTCGGCTTGTGTCCGCAATGTTTCAATCAGCACAGGTGTTGACGGAGCAAAATCGGCCTGCTCGGATAAAGATGCCAACTCTCTGTCTTTTTTTAATTCCTCCTCGAGAGGGGTAAAACCCTCGGCGATTAGTAATTTTTTATTCAAATTAGCATAAAACGTTTTCAAATGATCAGAGGTTAATTGTAATTCCAGTTGGCGGGTTGAAACTAAGGCCTGAGTCTGCAGAAGATCCACTCGTTCGGCGGCTGAACGGTTAAAACGTTCTTCCATCCACTCGAAAATACGCTGGCTGCGTTCAAGATTTTGTTCACGGATTTTATATTCCTGCGCCGTATAAGCAATATCCCAATAAAGCAATTCAAGTTCAATCAAAAGATCTTGCCGTTCCTGCAAAAATTCCAATAAACGGTTTCTTAATTCAGCTTGGTCACGTTCTCGACGGAAAGAAGTCTGCCGTCCGAAACGGTTCTGCCATAAGGATTGTGAAATCCCTAACTGCCAGTTTAAGAGATTTTCCCCATCGGAAGGAGATTCATATTCAGAGGTTTCGATACCGGAAAGTAGATTCAACGACGTTCCCGTCGCGAAAGGCTTTTCCAAATTGAGTTCAATATTTTCGCCGGTGGTTTGAAAGTTGGATGATAAACTGGGACGATGATCCCAAAATTTATTTAGTGCCGCGCTTAAGGTCGGCGACAATTCCAAATCGCGCGCTTCAATTTCTTTTTCAAGAGCTTGAATATCCAATTCGATAGCGTGCAAATCTTCAGAATGCCCTATCGCATATTTAAGAAAAGCATCTAAAGAAACGTCTTCACTCTCGGAAAAACTTATCAGAGGAAAACATATCAACAGCAAACTAATGAGGATTATTCGTAAAGTAGTCATAAGTTTAATAATGAATTATATATGAACAGAACGACTTTTAGACATGGAAACTTTAAAAAAGTTTCGTTTATTATAATAGGTTATTAAATATTAGTACAAAAAATGTGACCGCCGACTCGCTGGAAAAGCGTATTGCAGAAACGAGTTTAAGATGAACGTTAATATTAAGGAATGATCTCGGTAATAATTCCCTTTTTAATGTATATGGGCCTCACTAATTCCCGCAGGCGCGGCAGCTGCAGGGCAAATAGTCCTCCGACAAGAATCAGACATATTCCTCCTATAATAAATAAAGGTGTGACCCGCATGTGATGCGCCAAACTTCCCCCGAGAAGACTTCCAAAAGAAGCCATGCCCATAAAAGACATCAGATAAAAACTCATGACCCGTCCGCGTTTATTTTCTTCAACCATATTCTGCAAGACGATGTTGCACGACGCCATTTGTACGATCATTCCAAAACCGCATAAAACCAGCATAACCAGAGAAAACCATAATGATGGAGATACTACAAATCCAATCATCCCCACTCCGAACAAACAGCATGCCGTCACAATAACTTTTCCCAGGCCTAATGAATTTTTACGTCGGGCAAGATACATTGCCCCGAATAAAGAACCTAAGCCGGTACTTCCCATTAAAAGCCCGAGCATCTTGGCTCCGCCATGAAAAATATCCCGGGCGAAGACGGGCATGAGGATTTGCACACCGCCGGCAATCAGGCTGACAAAACTTAACAACAACAAAATCGTGCGTATCGGAAAAGATCCAAACGTATAATGAAAGCCTTCCTTTAATTCGTGCCATACTTTCGTTTTGCTTCGGCTTTCCAATTTTCTTTTGGGAACGCGCATTTTTAAAAGCGAGATAATGACGCCGAGAAAACTAAACGCGTTTAACAAAAAACAAATCCCTTCTCCGACGGTGGCGATCAAGAATCCGGCGATCGAAGGCCCGATCAAACGCGCGCCATTGACAACAGATGAGTTTAAAGCAATGGCATTGCCCAAGTCATCCGGATTATCGATCATTTCCGACGTAAACGATTGACGAACAGGAATATCAAAGGCATTGATAAAACCTAAGCCAATACTTAATGCAATGATCTGCCAGACTTGAATGCTGCCGGTTAATACCAAAAAGGCGATAATAAATGCCTGGCCCATCGCAACCACTTGCGTAATCAACAACAAACGATGACGATGATGGCGGTCGGCTATCACGCCAGCAAACGGGGCCAAAACAACCGTGGCAATTTGGCCGCTAAAGCCCACCACACCTAACAGCAAAGCCGAATCGGTTAAACGATAAACCAGCCAGCTTAAGGCCGTGCGCTCCATCCATGTTCCGACGAGAGAAATACTCTGTCCATAAAAAAACAGGCGGTAATTGCGGTGATTTAAAGCGCGGAACATTTTTGTTTGTATTTTCATAAATAATCTAACTTCATCCAGTAATGAGAGACATTCTATCAAATCTGCTCAAATGTAAAAACATTTCCTTTTTAATTGAAAGGAACAAAAAACAAAACCCTTTGCTATGTAAAATTGCAAAGGGTTTGGAAAATAGAAATGGTTAATCTGCTTTAACCAGATTTTTCTCTGCTTAGCGATCCTACTTTCTTAAGCTCTTTGACCGTAAAGAAAATGCTATTTTCATTCTTGGTGATTTCGCTAAAAATTTGTTTAATTTCCTGCATGAGGATATTATTCGAATCGTCCCAATCGATCTGATCAGTGGTTTGAATGATAATCTTAATGACAACCGAGGCCTCGTCGAAAATAACAAATTTATCGTCGCCTTTGCTGATAATAGGACGGATCAAATCTTTAAACGCGCCTTTGCCGTGTTTACTTTTAAGCGCCTTTAATGTTTCAAAATCTTTCTGATTTTCTTTGGATATTTCAATCCTTGAGCGCCAATCGCCTTCGACGGCATATAACGAAAAACCATTAATCTTGGATTTTGGATTACTTAACAAGGCATAAATCTTTTCATATAATTCCGACAAATTAGCGCATTTCTTGGCGACGAATATTTCTATTTCAAACAACTCGCCTTCATAGAATTCAACCTTCATATTGACGGATTTTTTAACGGATGTTTTCTTTGTGGTTTTTTTCATGGTCATAGAATATCAAGAAAAGGATTATAAGAGAAGATTAAAGAAGGATTAATACTTATGCTAATGAAGCCCGATGAGTCAAAATATTCGCCCAGGTCAACATGGATTCCGCCCAATTGGCGTCCATCTGAACATTATGACTCAAGAACTCAAAATCTTTCTTGAACCATTCATAGGTAGGCAAAAAACGTGATGATTTTGGAGCGGCTTCCAAAGCTTTTACATATTCTTCGGTTTCGGCTAAAAATTGATCCACCCTTGACCGTCGGCCTTCCATCGCCCATCGGCATAAACGTCCTAAGTTGACCGCAATATTTAATGTTAATTCTTTGGCATCCATTTTATTCCTTCAATAAAGAACGCGTGATCGTCTCAACGGCTTCACGAATTTTTGAATCAAGTATTTCCCGGCTGGTATTTTGCAATGGCCTTAGGTTAATCATGGAATCAAAATCCATTTGTTTGGTTTCTAAATCTAAGCCAGCTCCCCAAAGATCCTCCTGACGACTACCATCTTTTAAAAGAAGCTGTTCACCATCTACATGTTTTTGTCCACCGGCGGATAAAATTTTACGTCGGACGTCCACAACAACTTTGACGTAGCCTTTTAAATCTTCAGCAACCTTTTGCCGAGTTTGTGGATCAATTTTCGAACGAATAATTAATAACATATTTTTCTTCAATCGTTTAAATGTTTATGAAATTCTATATCCAATAATAAAAAAACACAAGACATCTATTGATCTGCCGTTTACTGATTAAATCAAGAGTTGTCCTCTTTTTTCCTATCTTATTCTTATTTCATACTTTTGCGCATTATCTTGCAAGAAACTCCATCCCCAACCAATCAATTTACCATTATCAAAAACTAATGGAGTTAATTCATCATCAGTAACCGCATTATCATTCCTCTTGACATCTGTCACATAATAAATAACTTCAAGTGTTTTATCTTTGCCCTGCAATATTTCTGAACGGTAGGGGTTAGTTACGACCGTTTCAGTAACTCTCTTAAATTCGAAAAAGTCAAAGCCACCAGCCATAAATGATTTTGTACCCATCACATTTAATGCCTCCTCTTTCGGCATACTTATAACAAGCTTTAATAAATTTTTTCTATTAGGGGCAGTAACTTGAGACATGGTTGCTGCGCATCCTGACAATAATAAACAAAAAAATAACACGAAGATTTTATTCATTTTGTAACCTCCATTGCCCATTTGTTTTTACTTTTACCAAGCAATCTACTCTTATATATAAAAAATTTAACAAATTTTACTCTGTTTGCAATCTAATTTTATTTGAGGAGTTTCACTAGACAGAATTATTTTAATTTATATTTTAATCTTCTTCAAAAACAAAGGTTCATATAAATTCCAATACATGCCCATGGCTAAAATCTGGGCGAGGAGCATATTCAAACCTGTTTACGCTATCCTATACTTAACCGCTCGGGTCGTCCCTTCCTTAATTACTAATCCGGCCTTAACCAGTGGAGCAATAAGCTGATTGACACGCGAGCGATTAATATTCATCTGTTTACATATTTCCGCAGATCCGATTATACCGCCTTTCTCCACCAATTCCAATAATTCGCTTTGCTTGGGCGTAAGGACAATTTGTTTCCCCTTGCGAATCTCCTCTTTGAAACGCCTGACAACCGTTTGTATAGACTCTAGCAATCCTTTTGCGATGTATTCAATCCAATTGGTGTAATCACCATCCATATCATGTGTTTGCTGGATCATGTCATAATATTTAGCCCTGTCTCGGGCAAAAAACTCATCCAACCCCAACGTCCATGTGGAATCATAACCATCATGGAACAAAAGCCATTGTGACGCGGCGCGAGCGACACGGCCATTTCCGTCGACAAAAGGGTGAATGCTCGCGAATTCATGGTGGAAAACAGCGCTGCGGATAATAGAATGCTCCTTTTGATTTTGTTTTAACCATGCAAACAAGTCGCTCATGCCCGGCTTCACTTTGGATGGCGGCCTAGGCGTGAATATAACTTGATGTTTCGCGTTAACAATATAGTTCTGTATATCTCTATATTTTCCACAACGAGACTCAGGCAAGAGCCCTTTGGTCATCATCGCGTGCAGTTTCAAGAGATTTTTTTGATTGAGGATGACATTCTGATTCCTCAAAATCCAGCGCAAAGCCTTAATACAATTCCTAACCTCAAGTTTTTGATTTTCCTGGGCCGCTATATCTTTGTCTGATGATAAAGCCGCCACCTGCGCCAAAGAAAGCATGTTCCCCTCAATCCACGTGGACGAATGAACACTGCGATTAAAACTATCCCTGGCCACATTCATTCTTAATGGAGATTTCATTCCAACTTGTTTAATAAAGACTCTCTGCGCAGAAATCTTCTCAAGACAACTAATAAGAAAAGGCGTTATTCGATAGGCCGGTTTAAACATGAACAAAGTTTAACATATTGTATAGGATTTGTATAGTCCATTGTATAGAGCGTGGATGAAAACAGTCCTAAGCCACTTATTTAACCTTCTTCAAAAACAAAGGTTTGTATAGACTCCAATACTATTCCGTGATTAAAAAAATTTGCTATGGACCGTCTTTAACGATTAAATTCAAGCTGTCCGCGTGATACGGTGAATGACTTCAGAAATGTAATTTTGGTAAAGGATTTCCCGCTGCTGCCAGGATGACATGAACGGGCATGTTCCCGGCGCATATGCCTATGCATTGCGCATTTAAATTTTTTAATTAAAGTGCCCTAGACGATTATTATTGCGGTTTAGAGAAAGAGAACGCGACTTCTTTGGTTTCCCCTTCAGCCAATGTCACGCTGATTTTTTGCGTGCCCATTTTTTCATGCCAGGCCTCTATTTCGTATTGACCAGCTGGCAAATTTTCAATCGCAAATTGTCCGTCTTTCTTCGATACCGAGAAAAATGGCTGATCCATGACGGCAACCCATGCGCCCATCCACGGATGGACATCGCATTTTAGCCCGAACATAAATTCCGGCTTATCAAACACTTTTGTGATTTCCGTGCGGAATTTCGGCATGGCGATGTTAAACTCCTGATTGACTTTTGGCAAACCATGCACATTGTGAAGGGTACCATCAGAATTTAATACCTTCAGCGTTTGTCCGACCATGACTCCGATGACACGTGGTTCATAAATGCATCCTTTCTGGTCCAAAATGACAGGTTCAGCCGGAGCTGGATAAGCTTTTTTGGAAAGTCCGCCGACCACATGCACAAAAACATTCCCGAGCGTGTTGCCTTCTCCTAATAGTAATATTTGAGAATACACTGCCCCCGTATTTTTGGTTAAACAAATTGGGTCCGCATCCATTTTTATTTCCGGAAGTTTTGGTGCTTCCCCATTGTATTTAACCGTCCCGCGAATCGTGCCAGCAAAAACGGATGAAACCTGCATCAAGAGAAATAAAGTTATAAACCCTAAAACCGTGTTATATTTTTTCATGGCTTTCCTTTTTGTTATTATTGTTCATTAAAATATTATTGTTCGATGACAAATTATAAAATCCCTCTCACCGCGCTTTCAAAATTAAGGCGTTCCAGTTTATCCTCTAAATCAAATATCCCGCGGATAATGCCGTTTTGATCTACCAAAATAACTCCTTTTTTAAACAAGTTGTCTTTCCAGCGGACAATTTTATCAAAACCCTCCGGTTGAATTGTAAGGTAACCCACCCATTTATCGGATGGGCCGCTCATGCCGTTAACAAAAACCATAGTCTTAAGATATTTTTTCCCCAGCGCTGTGGCCTGAGATAATTTATGCAAATAAAGGGCAATATCTCCCGCAAGCGGTTCATCCGCCACGATAACGGCTGAAAGCTGGCCTTGCAGTTTGTGTTGATCGAATAATTTTCCGTCGCTGTCAACAGCGACAAAAGCGGGAAAACCTCCGTAAGCGATAGCTCCATATTGTTTCTGGCTGTCTCGCCAAAGCATAAAAAACGCGATCGAAGCCATGAACAAAATGAATATCACCCAAACAAAGCGATCGCGCGCAATAATATTGTTTGTATTTCTTGTCAAAACACCTTCCATTTTATGCCCCGCTTTTTTCATCCCGGTCTAAACTGCCCTTGCAAAGAAAATATATTTTTAATCCGATCGCGCTGGCTAAGAGGACCGGCAAAAGCCACATGAACGCGACAGCCATTAATGTTTGATTAAAAAACCTGCCGTTATCCGCGCTCAAACACGCGGGACAGCTTTCGGCAGATCGCGCCATAAACAAAAAAATAAACACTAAGTATTTTTTTATGAATGCCATAAATACGCCGCGTCATACATCATGAACAATAAAAAATAAACTCCGACGGGAATCAAGATAAAAAACGCGATCTTAATAGCCAACGGTTCATTTTTTAAATTCATATAAACCAAAACAACCATCAACGCTTTAACCGCCATCAGGCCCAGCAAAAGGGCGTTACGGGCGATCCTTAAATCCGCCCGCCCGAAAATCGACAACTCGATCAAGGTTAAAAATAAAAGTGAAATCGCGATTACAATATGCTTTTTGGTCAAAGACATATTCTCTCCTCTGTTAAAGTAAATAAACAACCGTAAAAACAAACATCCACATCAAATCGACAAAGTGCCAATAAAGCGTTAAATATTCAACGCGGCCATGTTCTTCTGACGTCCAACGCCCCTTTAATGCTTGGACGATGACATAAATCATAAAAATCAATCCGGACAAAACATGCAGCCCGTGAAAACCCGTTGCCCCATAAAAACAAGCGGCGTAAATACTGCCCTGCGGCGTAAACGCGCTTCCGGTAAACCCGGCCGCGGCCAATGATTTCTCAAGATGCTCTCCACCGACGATAAAATGCGCGTATTCATACGCTTGAATTCCTAAAAATAACGCTCCCAGGGCAAACGTAGCAAACAAATTTTTCTTAAACGCGCCCTGCCTGCCTTCGCGCACCGCTTGCAAAGCCAACATCATCGTCAAAGAAGATAATAAAAGAACGCATGTATTCACCGCGGTTAAAGGAACATTCAGTATTTCTCCGGGCTTCGGCCAGAGAGCGCCATTGGTGCGCAAATATGCGGCCCCAATCAAAATGGTGACAAAACTTAATCCGTCCATTAACAAAAACAACCACATCCCAATCTTCCCATGGGGAATTTGGTCTATGCGCCGCATATCCACAGCTTGTGTTGTACTCATTGCCTGTCCTTTCATTTTAAAATAAATATCAAAAATACTAAAACCAGCCAGAAAAACAACAATAAATCCCAAAACTTCAGCCCGAACTGAAATCCCTGATCATCGTGCGGCTGTTCAGATACCAACAAAAGTTTGATAGAAAACCCCGACAAAATGACCAATCCTATTAACACATGAGCCGCATGAAACCCCGTCAGCAGATATAAAAAACTCCCCGCCAAAGAACCTTTCAAAGTTAGGCCGCGGGCAAGCAGCATTTCCCAGAGCCGCCATTGCTCTTCAAGAAAAAGAGATCCTGAAAAAATCCCTCCCCAGAACATAACATTTCTTTTTTCCCGAAGGAATTGATGAAACAACCATGAACTAAAAATTAATAATGCTGAATTAACAATAATCTTAATATAAACAGCTTCATCCATGTAACTCCCCAGCCATTGGCCGGCGCGCATGCGGTAAAACAAATATCCCCAAATCAGAGTGATAAAAGATATGCTCCAGGCGCCGATGCCGATCAAAAATCCAATCGAGGAAGTAACATTTAATTTCATGGTTTTATTCATGGCTTAGGCAATTCCTCCGTCTGTGAAATCCAATCCCTTCCTTGAATCAGAGGATTGCTGTATTCATGCGGGCCTGATTTTACAATGATCCCGTCGGGAAAATTACCATGTCCGATAGGGTAGTCCAAAGTCCATTCCAATGTCCCTGCCTCCCAAGGATTACGCACCGCCTTCTTTCCCTTAAAGAGAGCCCAAAAGAAATTTATAAAGAACAAAAGCTGAACCAAGCCCAGAGTGAAGGCAAACAGGGAAATCATTTTATTAAGAGGCATTAAGGGTTTGATAAAATCATAAACCGCTGGGTCAAACAATCGACGGTGCTGCCCGGCATATCCGACGACCATCATGTTGAAAAATACATAATTCAAAGAAATAAATGATACCCAAAAATGAATTTTCCCGACGGTCTCATTCATCTGACGGCCAAACATTTTTGGGAACCAGAAATAAATCGCGGCAAAAGACGCCATGAAAACGGATGCGGCCAGAGTATAGTGGAAATGGCCGACGAGAAACATGGAATCGTGCAAATACATATCCGACGTGACGGTCGCCAAATACAATCCTGTCAGCCCGCCCAAGCCGAAAACGAACACAACCGACATCGTAAAAAGCATAGGGACATCAAACCTCAATGATCCTCTCCACATGGTGCCGATCCAATTAAGGAAGAAAATTGACGTCGGGATACTGATTAAAAGCGTTAAAAACATAAATGATTTTCCAAGCAATGGGCTCATCCCGGAAACATACATATGATGACCCCAAACCAAACCGCTTAACGCGGTTACCGTACACATGCAGATGACCGTCATTTTGTAACCGAATGCTGGTTTGCGTGAAAATGTCGCGAGCAAGTCCGAAACAATTCCCCACACCGGCAAAATTAAAATGTAAACTTCCGGATGCCCAAACAGCCAAAAAACATGCTGGTACAATAATGGATCTCCTCCTTTTATTGTGGCTTTACTGCCGGCGATAAAAAATTGCGTCCCCAAAACATTATCCAATAAAAGAAAAATCAACCCGGCGGCAATAATAGGGACAAAAATCGCGTTCAAAATAGACGATAACCAAAAACCCCACACCGTTAATGGCATTTTCATGAAACCCATTCCCGGCGCGCGCAAACGGATAACGGTGGTCACATAATTAATAGCGCCTAAAATAACCGCGACTCCCATCAGAATCAAGGAAAGCGTCCATAACGTTTGCCCCCATCCAGGAAGGCCTCCGACGGGTGTACTCAAAGGAGGATAAGCGGTCCAGCCGGAACCCGACGGGCCAGTTTGAAGGAAATGAGAACCAAGCAAAATTCCGCCTGATAAAAAGAAAATCCAAAACGAAAGCATGTTTAAGACCGGAAAGGCCATGTCCTTGGCGCCAATTTGCAAAGGAATCAAAAAATTACCAAAGGCGCCGCTTAATAACGGCGTGATCGCCCAGAACAACATGATTGTGCCGTGCATGGTGATGAGTTGATTATAAATATCCGGAGTTATAATCCCTGCGGCTTGCGGCCAAATCAATTTTCCAATTAATGGAACCTCAACACCGCTGAAAGCCAGCTGCCAACGGATCACCATCGCCTGCAGCCCGCCCCAAAGTAAAAAGAAAAGCCCGAAAAACAAAAATTGAATAGCGATAATTTTGTGATCGGTTGAAAAAATATATTTGGTCCAAAATGATTGCTTATGGTGATTCATGCATTGTCTCCCTTTATTTTAATTTTGCCTGCCATGGCCAGCCCCAATCCGTGGACACCGTTCCTGCCGTATCTTCGGAAAGCCAATCATCTTCCGAAGGCGCCGATTCGGCTTTTAAATTATTTAACCATTGTTCAAAGTTTTCTTTTGATTCAACGGTTAAAAAACCGCGCATGTTTGTATGCCCAATCCCGCAAAGCGCTGAACAAGCAATTTCAAAGACACCTTCTTTTTTTGTCTTAAACCAAAAGGTGGTCACTGTCCCGGGGGTCGCGTCTTGTTTAATACGTAAATTGGGGACATAAAAAGAGTGAACGACATCGTAGGGAGCCATTTGAATAACTACCGGCACATTAACCGGCACATGCAAGTGGTTTAAAGGAGCGATAACATCATCCTCCGTCGCAAATGCACCGTCATCGCCGGCATAGCGTATATTCCAAGCAAACTGCTGCGGCATAATCTCTACCCTTAGTACATCTTTTCCTGTTGGGAAATTCCAAAAAACTTCATTTAAATCATGAAAAGACATTTTTTCAATGACAGCGTCAATGGAGAAAAAAACAGTCAGTCCCAAACAAATTGTAATGATGATATTAATGGGCTTATCACCGCGGTCATAAATTGCCTTGTGGCCCTTTCGGGCGCGGTAACGGAAAATAAAAAAAATCAACGCAGCCAAAACCAAGCCGAAGGCGATCGTCATGACTAAATCAATATATGTGATGACTCTATCAATCCTCCAGCCGTCTTGCGAAATGTCTTCTGGAAACGGCAGGTACCAAATTCCCGCCCTAGAAATCGACGGAAAGGCAATTAAAATACAGATAATCATGGCTAAAAAAAATACCATTTTCTTAATAAAAAACGCCTGCTTCATACGTCATCCTTTCTTATAATAAACTAATAGCATGTCTATATGCTATTTATAAACAAAAAAATGACCTTTTTATTCAAAAGGCTATTCTCCGTCTTTGAGCTTGGTCAACTCGATTAAAGCATTTATAACTTGTTTACTTGTTACAGTTAACATAGTTTAATAATAAGATACTCAGATGTCATTATAAATTTACAGCAAAAATTGTCAATACAAATACTGTTACTTTTATTTAGTATTGCTGCTCATTAAGCTGTAAAAACCCTTCCCTCACTTTATATCCGACAGGGTTATTTTAATTTTATGCTTTAATTTTTTTCGAAAACAAAGGTTTGTATAAATTCCAATACATACCCATGGCTAAGATTTGAGCGAGGAGCATGATTAGAGGAAGAATTGAATTGGAAATTCCAGGCGTTAAAAAGGCGTGAAATAAAACAATGTGCAGTGTCACAGGTGCTATAACGACGAGCGCCACTGGAGCGGCGATACCGGTTAAGATAAGAAGTCCGCAAACCACCTCGGTGATTTTAAGAAGCGGAAAAAAATAACCCGTGCCCATCATGCCTTTCATAAATCCCATCGCCGCTTCCGGCATCGGGTTTTCAGGCATCGTCATCAGGCCCAAGGCCATGGCCAATCCCATTGATCCGAAGACGAAATAGATCAAACCTAAAATGATTCTCGCTCCTAATTGGATTTTTCTTGTCATAGTTATTTTCCTTTCGGTAGGTCGTTGACTGAAAAAGATTTGAACCTGTTTAACGCGCAACCCACTCGATTTTACGATGGGATTGAACACAATCACGGAGATAAAGATTAATTAAATTCTGATACGGAACACCCATTTGATCGGCCATAGATTTAAAATAATCGATTACATCGTCCCCTAAACGGATCGTGACCGGCTTCTTCAATCGTGCTGCATAAGGATTACGCCGAAACTTCATTTTAGATAAATCATATTCTTTTTTCATGATTTTTCCTCCCGATATTTTTGGGCTTCCTGTTTGGTTGCTTTCCTCGCTGAAATAATCCGGATAATAGATCCTTTTTCTCTGACGCAATGACAAACAATCAAAACACGAACCATAAAACTCATTCCAAGCATGATAAATCGGTCTTCGCTTTCTGAATGATCCGGATCAAAAAATTCTATAGCATAATCATCATAAAAAACGGTCTTAGCCTCTTCAAAAGAAACACCATGTTTCTTTTTGTTTAAAATAGCTTTTCTTTTATCCCAATTAAATTTGATATCACTCATATGTACAATGTAAATATAACATACTCTAAAAGCAATTCAATAGAAAATTAACAGTTTCTAATAAAAACCCTGCCCTGGTTTAAAACCAGGACAGGGCTTATAAAGGCGCATGACGGGCGCTCACATTATTTCAAGTTTTACCGCTGACCAGTATTTTTACATGACATATTAAAATTTATATCCGATGCCGGCTGTTGCCCCGAAATCGGGACTTCCGTCGGAAAGTCCGACATCAGCACTACAATTAAAAGACAATTCTTCATCTATCTTGTGATTAAGCCCAACGATAAGATCGCGAGGATAATCTTGATCATCGACTAAAGCTGTTCTTTGTTCAAAAGCCAAGCTTATGAGAGTTGGCTCAGACAATTTATATCCTACACCAAGATTAAAAGCGAGCTCATTATTAAGACGAAGGCCCGTTGGTTCACCGATAAATGTGTAGTAAAGATCACCGAAAACAAGCCACAACTCATCCAAGTTTTTACTGGTTTCAAGGCCGACCGTTTCATCAAACTCTCCTGACCCCAGTCCTCTCTCATCGTCGGCGGTGGGAAATTTGATTTGTCCGATGACATCGGCGTTTAATGATTGTGTATCTTCCTTTAAGATATAATAACTTCCCTTTAAAAGAACATCGCCTAAGCCCTGGTCATCCCGCGTCCCACCCCTTCGATTACTGCTTCGAAGAGGACGTCCGCTGAAAGCTGTTACACCAGGGCCACTCTTCTGATAAATAAACGGAAGTGTGCCTGATACATTTCCGATCTCAAAGTAACGTGTCCAGGTGAATGGAATATAAACCGTGGTGGCCCGGGTGCTTGTCCCATAATCGCCGGTTTCATAAGTGATGGATGATGTAAATTTCCAAACTTGAAGATCCTCAACGAATTCCTCATAGTCTTCTTGGCTCACTCCTTGCGTATCCGTCTGCGCGAAAGACGTCGATGAAAATAAGACCAAACAAACGAACACACACACTATTAATGATATTTGTTTCATTCCCCGCTCCTTTTCAAAATGAATTCTAAAGCAATTTAGATTAAGACAGCATTAAAAAAAAATTAAAAATTTTTATATAATAGATAGACGTTTAAACACAAGAACAATGTTTAAAAGTATATCAAAGTCCGAGTAAATTATATATGTATTAAAAAGAGTACTAAGGAATCTGAAAATGCGATGGATGGAAGGATTGTTGGAATCTTAAATCAATTTTTTTAACTTAACAGATTTGAATAATTTGATAACGTCCTTTTTTTGACATAACTTTGTGCCTTCCCGCATAACGGCGGCCGTTCCGGCGGCGACCGCCCAGCGGCTTGCCGTTTCTAAATCTTCACCGTCCGCTAATGCCTTCAGAAATCCTCCGATAAAAGAATCTCCAGCGCCGACCTTACTTTGAACTTTTACACGGGATACACTATGTAAATGCCACGCTTTATTTTGTGTAACGATTATGGCACCTTTTTTGCCTAATGAAATAGCGACGATCTCGGCTTTTTCTGACAATTTTTTTCCTGCCATTAATAAATCTTTATTTGTTTTACATGATCGGCCAATCAGGCGTTCTAGTTCATATTCATTCGGTTTAATCAGAAAAGGCCGGGCTTCTAACCCGATTTTCAATGCTTTATCGTCGGTATCAAGAACGCATTTTTCTTTTTTAGTATGTAAATATTTAATCAGTTTTTTATATGTATCATTCGGAATTCCCGGAGGAAGGCTTCCGCCGATAGCCCAATAAGACGGCCTGGGCTTAATATGCTCAATTGTATCGATTAATCGATGAACACAAGGACTGGTCATACGAGGGCCGGGTGAACTAATCCTCGTTTGTGATCCATCAGAACGATCGGTAAGAATAAAATTGATTCTCGTTTCACATGAAATTTCACAAAACTGGTATTCAATTTTCTCATGATCAAGCAAGGACTTTAACATATGTCCGGCATAACCGCCGATGAGACCAAAAGCCTTTGTGTCTCCGCCCAACTCTTTGATCACCCGAGAGACATTAATACCCTTGCCTCCTGGATCACGCCGAATGCTTTCGGCCTTAATTTTGTCGTCCTTGACTAGCTTTTTAATGAGAATATGCTGATCGATGGACGGATTTAATGTTAATGTATAAATCATCATTCTCCGACGAAAAATTTCTTATTCTCTAAAATAATAATAAAAATCCATTCGTTAAATAAACAATCGCCACAACGCCGATAATAAGGCCGATGATCCACATATCTCTTCGTTTAATCAAAGCTCCGACGGAAGACATCATAATGGCGATTTGAGCGAAAACAACAGACATAGAAAACTGCCCACCTCGTCGATTAACGACGCCGTTTTCCATACCTGTATCTTCGGCCTCTTTTTTAATTGTTTCCTTTTCTTGACCATATCGAGCCACATTTGTTTCCAAAGTTTTTATCTTTTGATCCAAAAGATCTCTTTGTTCCGGGCTCGTCGATCCGAGAATGTCCACTTCAAACGCCGAAAGCTGATTCTCCGCTAAATTTTGCTTAATACTCTTGGCTTGATAATACGCCCATTTACTTCCTTCCAAAGCTGTCAAAAGTTGAGCCTTGGCGACAAAATATCCAGCTCTCGACGAGGAAATTGAAGCCACGACGGCAAGTATTGTCGTTGTCACCGCAACACCTTTCATCCATTTTTCTTGTAAAATGTCTGCCATAAACTACACTCCTTTTTTATTTATATAATTTCTATCAATCCGTCGAGATCGAGCGCTCGCGTATACATTTCTATTCCCCCATCCGCATTTTTGGGCCACTCATTTTTAGGACGATCGGCATAAATTTCAATTCCGTTTCCGTCGGGATCACGCAAATAAATCGCCTCGCTGACCCCGTGATCCGCCGCTCCGTCGATCGGCCACTTATAATCCAGCAGTCGTTTCACCGCTTTTGCCAACTCCTGACGATTAGGCATAAGAATAGCAAAATGATATAAACCCGTACTGTTCGGAGGAGGCGGTTGGCCGTCTTTACTTTCCCACGTGTTTAAACCAATATGGTGATGATAACCTCCGGCGGAAAGAAAGGCCGCACTCTTTCCCATGCGTGTGGTTAGATCAAAACCCAAAACTTCGGTATAGAATTGTAATGAACGTTCGAGATCAGATACTTTGAGATGAACATGTCCGATCGACGTATGAGGATGAATAGAATGATTCATAGGCTTCATACTAACTCAAACAAAAAACCTCCGCAATATTTAATTGCATTACAAAGCATCAATTGATAATTTTCTTAAACTTTGTTGACGCGTTCCCAACATTCCAGCCGTCCGTTGACCGGATAAAATAAAGGATGGGTTTGAAGCCGTTTCACAACCAGATTTATTACAAATTTTTCCTTATCCCGGATTTTGAGCTTGCAGGAAAGATGGTCAAATTCGTACTTAAGCTGCCCGCTTTTTACACTTATTGATTTGTCCGCAGCCGAATTTATTTTAAGAATCTTCTTCTTGTCAAAAGAATATCCTCTTGTTTCAGCTTCTTTATATACGCCAAGCAAATAACAAGAAATAGCGTTCAACGGGTCTTTATGTTCCTTAAACCGATCTAATTGAGGATGATTTTTATAACCTTTGGTTTTACCCGCTAATACTTTTTGCGCTAAAAGGGCTTCGCGCCAAAGCGCCACCAAACCTTTCGCATCAAGATAACTGGGATGAATCGACCATAATCGCATCATGAACCTTTTGTTGATATAACCAGCATACATTAACAGAAATACTGAAATAGATAAAGGGCTAGACAGATTAACCGTCTAGCCCTTAATTATTTTACTTATTTGTGACTAATTACCAGTTTTGATTACCTTGGCATCTTGATGAGGCGACTTAGCGATGAGATTTAGCCATTGTTCCCATTTCTTCTTCCTCTTCTTCTAATCCTGATTCGGCATTTGGATTAATTTCTTGGCTCAACTGTGTCAATTTCTCATCTGTTTCCACTTCTTCCGATAGAGTTTCTCTTAAAATCTGAAGGTCTTTGTCAAAGCCGAGAAGTTTGGCAAAAGTACACACACTGCCGTAAGCGGCAATTTCATAATGCTCAACTTTTTGAGCAGCGACGACCAACCCCGCATCAAGCACAGAATCGGACGCTTCTTCTTTACAGAATTCCTCGCCTTCGGCTAAAAGACCTTCCATGCCTTTGCATTTTGGCCCCGCGGTACTTTCACCTAATCTCTTGAGGACTTGCTCAAGTCGATTAATCTGCCCTTCGGTTTGCTTTAAATGTCTTTCAAAGGCGGACTTTAATTCTTCCGAATTAGCGGCTTTGGCTAATTTAGGTAGCGCTTTGGTGATTTGCTTTTCAGCGCTATATATGTCCTTTAATTCATGAACATACAAATCTTTAAGTGTTTTTAATTCCTTACTCATGTCATCCTCCCTTATTAATAAAACGTTAATCCACTGAACCGGATTATAGCCCAACCAACATTAAATTAAGATTAAAGCAGAATTAAAACTAGTTAATGAACGCGAAGTAAATTTTACCAGTTACCTTAACCGTTGCTACTTAAAGATTTAAGATAATTTAATACAACTGTCTTTTTTATCGCGGAACATGATTTAATACGCGGGTAAGGCGAAAAAACTGATGCTAAATAAGAGGGTGGTCTAATCTGATGCGATCATCTTAAGGTTCTTCTTAAGCTCACCACAAGCCTTGATCCATCAAAATTTTTTTGGTGATTTCTTTGGCTTGAGGCCCACCGTAAGAGTCTGTTTGGGGAGGGGCGATATCACTAAAATTCGTTATCGCTAAATATTTTTGTTGGTCATTCTCAATATGAGCAATAAACCAGCCCAACCGACGCTGGTCTTCATAATAATTAGAGCCTGTTTTACCATTTAACTTAAATCCTTTAGGTGAAGTTTCAAGATAGATAATATCTTTGGTGATTTGAATCGCGCGTGGTGAAACGGAAAGCTTTTCCGTCCAGAATGCTTTCATAAACTCAAGCTGTTCATACGCGGAAATCTTTAACGCCGGCACCGGGTCATCAGGACGCACCAGCCACGCTTCCGTGATTCCCGCCGACAAATCTTCATTTCCATAATGAAATGCCTGCAAATACGCTTTTAATTTAGATTCACCCAACTGCGGAGTCAATCTTTGCGAAAACCACACAATAGAATCTCTCATCCATGTCTTGGCATTATGATCTTGATTGGCCACTTCCCTTTCATTCTTCTGACCGTCCCACTTTAAGACTTCATTCTCATTTTTAAGAATACCGGCATCAAAAGCCATGATCGATAAAGGAACTTTAAAAGTGGAACACGGCGGAAGGCGTTCTTGACACCGTTCCTCTCCGATGACTCTCTCAACCTCGTCTGTCTTAAGGTTATACAAAAGAAAACAGCCGTTCATGCCTTGAAAATATATATCTTGCTCGTCGGCGGATACGAAGGTGATATTGGCGATGAAAAATAAAATGAGTACGATTTTTTTTAACATATTTAGGAAAGTTTAGCAAAAATTAGAATGCTCTGCAACTAGCTTATGCGGGCATTTGTACTTTTATTTAACAAAAGCCGCGAGACGTCCAAGAGTTTGTTTACCACCCTCGATCGCGCCATAAGCCTTGACGATGTGATCACGTTCTTTGGGTGTTTCACACACCATTTTGATGATTACTTTCGTTTTTTTACCTTTCGGCTCAAAAGTCCAAGTCGCAATAAAGTTAGCGCCTTTTTCTTCTTTCCTCCCGCCGGCGAGTTTATAAACAATGCGTTTATGTTTTACAATTTCCTGAAAGAAACTCTTATTAGGATACTTGACACCATCGGGGCCGCGCATAACGTGTTTCCACATGCCGCCGACTTTAAATTCCATTTTCTCAATATTATTCGTGAATCCGTTTGGCCCCCACCATTGCGATACTTGTTTGGGATCACTGATCGCCTTCCAAATGCGATTAACCGGCGCGTCAATAAGACGGGTAATCACAATTTGGCGGTCGCTGGTATCAAAATATTTTATGAGTGATTTACCAATGATTTCTGTCCAACCTTGACGGAAATTCTTCTCGGCAAATTCCGGTAGAGGCGGAAATGTATTTAAACCGGTATGCGTGAGTTTAAGACGTGTTTGATGGCCTTCGTCGAACAATTCCCAGGTGACTAAAGAAACACCGGGATGCCCTTCATATCGCCAAGTATAACATAACTTTTTTTCAGCAATGACTTTGGTGACTTGACAACGATGAAGATACTTCATACCCTTATGCTCGACGTCAAAAGAAAATTTGAATCCAACTTTGGATTTAAATTCTTTGAGATTAAAATACCATTGTTTCATTTCATCTTTATTCGTGATGGCGCTCCAAACTTGCGCGGGTGTTGCATCTAATGTGCGTTCAATAGTGACCATATTATTTCTCCTTTTTATTCGTAGCTTTTAAATAGGTTTCGAGCCGGTCTAGGCTTTCTTCCCAAAATTTGCGGTGTTCTTGAATCCATTGATCAGCCTTTTGAAGACTCTTTTTTTGGTGAATGATTTGGTGTTCGCGGCCGACGATATTGCGGCGGACAAATCCAGCTTCTTCTAGAATACGCACATGTTTAGACACCGCCGGAAAAGACATATCAAAACGTTTGGCCAATTCTGATGCTTTACGAAGAGCCTTGGCAACTAAATGTAAGATTTCCCGTCGATTAGGATCG
Organism: Candidatus Omnitrophota bacterium; assembly: GCA_018062515.1. Classification (GTDB taxonomy): domain Bacteria; phylum Omnitrophota; class Gorgyraeia; order Zapsychrales; family Zapsychraceae; genus JAGOSC01. The sequence continues at coordinate 2,131 of JAGOSC010000026.1, read as the reverse complement.
GCGAGGGCATAAAAAACATGACTCAATTCGTCTTTATAATACTTAACCATATGGTTAAATATTAACAGATTAAAAAAAGAATGTCAAGTCGACATTCAGGAAGTAATAGATTTATCCCTTTGTTGCGGATTTCAAGCTTGTACGATATTGATCAACTCGACCGCCGCGGACCGCCATCTCCGTGGAGTTTTGATGACTGAAAGGCATGGGCATGGCAAAAGTCTTCATGATTATAAATACTCAGAATTTGTTTACAACGAGGAAACTTACACTTTCTTCCCTTACTAGATGTGGCGGATTTTTTGATTAAGGCTCCTTTTTTAGATCAGCTCTAAAAACAAAATAAACAAACATTGGATTTTTCTATTTTTAACATTGTACGCCATATTACCTGCTCATACTAGCTCTATATCAGCAATCTTTTCCCTCTCAATGAATACGGCATCAAAGGCCGAATTAACGGAATATTAGAATGTAATTAAAATGAAAAAGCTCATAATGTTGATATTACGGATTTTTTTGACTGATTTGCAAAATAATTTACATTTATAATTACCAGTAAACGCTTGCGCGGGGTCACAACACAATTTACACTAAGGGATAAACGTTAAAATTAAATATTAATTTACGTCAGCAATATTCACAGTTAAGGAGACTTAAATTGGAAAATATCTGGGATAGCTTATCTGAAAAATTGAAAGGCGCTTATCATGACGCGGAAAAACATTTAAAAGGTGATGTTGTCAAACTCGCCAGCCTTCCCCATATTTTTTCTTTCATAAAAGAGATGAGTCCTGAAGATCTTCTTCTCCTTTTGGATCAGGCCAGAAAAATCAAAAAACGTAAAAATCCAAAATTCCCACCGATTAACGCTGACTTTTATAATGTTAGCGGTTTATTAACCGACGACGAACGGCAACTTCTCGCCAAGGTTCGTGAATTCATGTTAAACGAAGTCAAACCCATCGCCAATGAATATTGGGGAAAAGCCGAATTTCCTTTTCAAATCCTCAATGGTTTTAAAAAATTAAATATTGCCGGGTTAACATTTGATAAATCGGTAGGCGGCCTTGGACGTTCTTATTTATTGGAAGGAATGATTGGTGAAGAAATCGCCCGAACCGACACATCCGTTTGCACGTTTTGGGGCGTTCACAGCGGATTGGCGATGAATTCCATCGATCTATGCGGATCCGACGAGCAAAGGCAAAAATTTTTACCTCCGATGATCGCCCTCGACAAAATTGGAGCCTTTGGTTTAACCGAGCCCGACGTGGGTTCGGCAGCGTCAATGGGACTAAAAACAACCTGTAAACGCAACGGCGATACGTGGACGATTAATGGGCAAAAAAAATGGATCGGAAACGCGACATTTGCCGACTACATTATCATTTGGGCTAAAAATGAAGAAGATCATCAGGTAAAAGGTTTTATCGTCGACCGAGAAACACCTGGCCTGACCACCGAAAAAATTGAACATAAACTGTCCCTGCGAACGGTTCAAAACGCGTTGATTACACTTAAAGATTGTAAAGTGCCCGAAGAGCGCCGTCTTCAAAAAGGTAACTCTTTTAAAGACACCGCCCTCGTTCTTAAAAAAACGCGCGTCGGTGTTGCTTGGCAAGCGGTGGGTTGTGCCAAAGGCGCTTACGAAAATACATTAGATTACACAATGAAACGAGAACAGTTCGGACGGCCCATTGCAGGATTTCAAATGACTCAGGATATGTTGGCGCAGATGTTATCTCAGATTACAGCGATGCAATGTATGGTCACTCGTTTAAGCCAATTACAGGACTCGGGCAAACTTTCCGACGAGCAAGCCTCTTTGGCGAAAATATTTTGTACGGTGAGTTGCCGTCAAGTGACCAGTATGTCCCGGGAATTGATGGGCGGAAACGGTATATTGCTTTCCCATAATGTCGGCCGCTTCCTCGCGGATGCGGAAGCTTTATATTCCTATGAAGGAACCAAACAGATTAACAGTTTGGTCGTCGGAAGAGCCATCACCGGCATAAGCGCGTTTACTTAAAAACATTCACGCTACGACTATTCCCCTTGAACCTTATCCTTACCCTTAGGATTGTCATAATTATCCGAGCGGTTTAATAGGACCATAGAAATACTCTGT
>JAGOSC010000119.1 GCA_018062515.1 Candidatus Omnitrophota bacterium | reverse complement strand
AACTCAACGCTGACTCTCCTAAAATATAACCGGGAATGGAAAGCATGACGGCAAAAATTGAATACGATAATGTATGCGGTAAGATATGCCGAACTATAATACTGAAATCCGACAGTCCGATACTTCTCGCGGCCAGAACATACTCTCTTTCTCTTAACGATAAACACATTCCGCGAATAATGCGCGCCAATCCCGCCCAGCCGATAAATGACAAAATAATAATAATCGCGAAATATACCTGCACGGAATTAAATTCCGGCGGTACAGCGGCCCGCAAAGCCAATAATAAATAAAAACCTGGGACCATCATGACCATTTCGGACAAACGCATGAGAACATTGTCAATCTTGCCGCCATAAAATCCGGAGACACCACCGACGAGTAAACCAATGGAAAAAGAAATCAAGACGCCGATGAGCCCAATGGATAATGAGACGCGGCCGCCAAATAATATTCTCGAAAACAAGTCCCGTCCGCGCGAATCCGCACCCATCAAATAGACCCTTCCTTGCTCGCTGACACCCCACAAATGAATATTGGTTGGAATTATGCCTAATAATTTGTATTGATCGCCTCTATTAAAAAGAATAATGGGATATTTCACCGACGGATCTTCCTCATAAATTCGTTGATGATACTGATCAAATGTTAATTTGATTCCATAAACATACGGCCGACTCAGCCGGCCTTGATCTGAAAAATGAATTCTCGTCGGAGGACAATAGGAATATTGCCTGACTTCATTCTTGTATGAATATGGTGATAGAAAATCGGCGAAAATCGCTCCAATATATAAGATGAATACAATGATCACACATAAAACCGCCATGTGATTTTTTCTGAATGTTCGCATGGCTATTTGAAATTCACTGACTGAATTTTGTTTTTGATTAATCATATCGTATCCTCGGATCAACTTTAGCCAAGGCAATGTCGGCTAATAAATTCCCGACGAGAAACATGAGTCCGCCCATCATCATGCTGGCCATGACCAAATAAATATCTTTGGAACGCACGGCCGTTAACATTAATGAACCTAAGCCCGGCCAGCTGCAAATAATCTCGATCAAAGCCGCGCCGCTCAGCAAACCGGAAAATTCATAACCTAATAATGTAATCATCGGATTAACCGCGTTACGCAAGGCATGATGATACACAATTCTATTTTGCGGTAATCCTTTAGCCTTGGCCGTTAAAATATATTGCTGCCCCAAGACTTCCAGCATATTCCCGCGCATAATCCTTTGCAGCCCGGCAATAGAACCTATGGATAGCGCGGTCGCTGGGATAATCAGATGAAGCGTTACGTCCCATATTTTTCCAAGAAATCCCAAATCATCAAAGTTAGGACTGTACATTCCACCCAGCGGTAGACAACCGGTTTGAGACGCCCAATATAAAAAAATCATGGCCAGGAAAAAACTCGACAACGATAATCCTACATAAGAAAAAAATTGAATCATCCGGTCGATCCAATTATTACGATTGAGCGCCGCCCAAATTCCAAGAGGAATTCCAATCATCCAGGTAATGAGAAAACTAGCTAAAGAAAGAATAAATGTATTAAACAAACGGGATTGAATGATCTCAGAAACTTTCACGTTATAGTAAAAAGAATAACCCCATTCTCCTCGTAAAATATTTAATATCCAGGCGCCATACTGCTGAACCAATGGTTTGTCCATTTGGTAGAGAGCTTTCATCTGATCAATTTGCTTGTCGGAAATTTGCGGATCCATCCGCAGCGTGTCGAGATAATTCCCCGGCGTGAGCTGCATGAGAATAAACGTTAAAAGTGAAATTCCGAGCAGCATTGGGATTGAAATAAGAACTCTTTTAAATACAAATTTCCACATATTTAGCGGTACTCTTCTTTAATATAAATTTCTTCCAAATTATGAAAAACTCCGCCCAAATTCGTTGGCCTTAAATTCCCAAACTTATTTCTGACGGCGGATAATTTAGCGCTAAGTACCGTATAAATCAAAGGCAACTCCTCGGCGATGATATCCTGAAATTCATCATAATATTTTTTACGTTTTGTCTCGTCCAGTTCCTGAACACCTAAAGAAAATATTTCATCAATTCTTTTTTCCCACGAAGTAGCCGGCTTTTCCTGACGGGGATACCACATATGCAATTCTCCGTCGGAATTCCAAACATTTTTCCCGAAATGCGGTTCTATCCCACCCGTTAAACCAAGAATAATGGCGTCCCAATCAAAGGTAGAATTGATTTTTTGAACCAAAGTATTGAATTCCAATGATTGAAAATTAACTTTCATTCCGATTCGTTCTAAATCTGAACGGATGATGCTGGCAATGTCCACTCGTTCATTATTTCCCGCGTTGGTAAATAAATTAAACTCGATTTTATTGCCTTGTTTATCTTCAAGGATGCCATCCCCATCACGGTCAATGTAACCGGCGTCTTTAAGAATAGCGCGGGCTTTATCCAAATCATATTCGTACTTCATTACGTCAGGTTTATAAAAAAATCCGCCTCCCGGACCGATCGAAGAATCTTGCTCATAACCCAAACCATTCTTTACAATCGCTATGATTTCCTTTTTATCGATGGCATGCGCGATGGCCCGACGGAAATGAATATCACTAAACCACCTAAACTTTTCCGGCGCAACATAGGGC
>JAGOSC010000071.1 GCA_018062515.1 Candidatus Omnitrophota bacterium | reverse complement strand
GCTCCAAGGCTATCACCATTAACTTGATTAGCTAATGATTCTAAATCCACCGCCCCAGCACGTTGCTGTAATGCATTAGGCTCTGAACCTTTCGTTGCAACTAAATATGGCGTGTGGCCCAAAACTGTATTAGTAACGCCCATATTTTTGGCAGCGTCTGTTTCATTCTTTTTCAAAAATCCTTGGGTAATACCGGCCTTAGTCACGCGATCTTCTTTGGGGTTATAACGCAAACTAAAAATGGAATTTAAAACAATTTTTTCAGCATCTTCTTTTGTCCATACTTGTTCTTCCTCTCCACCTTCTGTCACTAAATTATCCGATGTCGCCGCTGATCCCCATTCTTTTTTCGTAAAACCTCCGAAAAGAGCACGAGATCTATTCTTTTCACCAGAAACAACATCGCCATCACTATTGAGAAGAAATACATCATATAAAGCACGGTCATTGATTATAGTTTCTATATCGACCGTTTCTCCATCCGCATTTTTTGGCTCTAAGCCTCTCGGATCAATCGCGTCCAATAAAACAACTCGCTGAACTTCAAATCCTTCTGACGTGTACTCTTTAGCAACTATTTTTTCTAATCGGTCCGCGGCTTTATTCGCAACAATACTTGTCGATGGAATTTCAGTTAATGCGCGGTAATAAATAAGCCCGTTATTATCTCGCGTAATCACGCTCATTGCATTGCCTAAATCAACTCGTCCTTGGCCTACATTAAGAGAAATCGGCGCGGTTAAAAATTCATCAGATTTAGTTAATAAGACCTTCTGATTATAAACCGCCTCTTGATTGGCGGCGCTCATCTTAATCGTGGAAGCTAAACCCTCGTCCTTCTTTAATGCAACACTACCGTCGATCAAGGCCTTAGCTGGTTCGGTTACATAAGAATCTAATCCGATAGAATCAATAATTTCTTTGGCTGAATTAACTGTTCCCTTAACTAACAAACCTTCTTTATCATTTACAATGGCGTTTTGCAAATCGACTAAGGCTGTCTTTGCGCTTTCTGTCAATTGTGAATCATTCATATAAAAATTAACAGACGTATAAAGCCTTAGGAGTTCGGGCGACATTAAATAAGTAATTCGTGTTTTATCGTCGGGAGAATACTGAAAAGCATTAGGCGAAAGACCTGCCATTAATGTTGGTTGAGATCCGCCAGAAGATTTTTGAGTGCCGATAAATAATTCTAGATTTTGACTAATGGTTACTTTGGCAGGTAAAGTTTTTGATTCAAATTCAGAAGCACCAACAACATTGTAAACGTTTACTTTTTCCGAAATATTAAAATCGGCTGTTTGCTGTTCTCTTTCCGCCAACTGCTCTTCACGATATTTTTCTTTGTCTTCGGGCTTGAATGAGCCCAAGTCTTTCTTTAATTGATCAATTTCAACTTGTATTACTTTAATATCAGCTGATACCGGATCATCTTCTTTTAATCCCTTCATTTCTTCTTGCAGTTTGTTAAGTTTATCCGTCTTTGCTAATTTATCGTCCGTTTGCATATTTGCATATTTTTTCGCGTCTTCTGTGGCCCAATTGGACTCTAAATAAAATCCGCGAGTGTTGGTCAAAAATCGAGCTTTGTTATATGCATTTTGACCCAATATCATCGCGTCTTCCCTATTATCATCTCCGCGGGCATTCCAATAAGCTTCATGCGCCGCTAAAAATCCGGCCGAATCAGAACCATTTATTTTATTAAAACCTAAACTAAAATTGTCGGGAATATTATTTCCGACGCTGCTGGCTGTTCGTGTGAAATCAACATTAAAACAATTACCGGATGAATCACAGACTTCACCTAAACTCATCACCACATCGACGCCTTTGGCGTTTGTAGATCGAATATAATTGTCGTCTAATCCCAGTCGGGACTCGGCATTCTCATCAGTTAATAAAACATTTTTTCCGTCTTTTCCTTTTGTGAATACATATTGCCCATCAAATTCAGCTGCATCACGCAAATCATTTAATGATTTGAAACCATATGAGGAGCTGCTTAATCCGACGGTATCCGCGGTCATTCCGAAGATTCTTTGTTTTTGAATCGCGCTGAATCGTGAAAAATCAACATACATTTTCTCGCCGGTTATACCACTTTCTTTTTGGAATAACCATTCGCCAGCCGGGCCAAAAGCGAGCATATCTGCGCCAAATGTCATGCCATCATATTTTCTTTCACCCGTCGAGCGATCTCGACCAGCATAACCCATATGTCCAGCCAAAAGATAAGTGCTCTCGTCTTCACCTATTCCCATTTTTATATTTCTAAATGAAGCACGAATGGTTAGAAAATTAAATATACTTTGATTTCTCGTCGGATCAAAAGGATTAACCAGGCTCGTTACAAAATAATTCGCCTCTGCGTCGATAATTTTCTGCTGCTCTGATACAATTTTATCTCGTCTTCCTCTACTTACATTCGCATAGATTTCTTCCGACTCATTTTTCACCGCTCTCAATCTTTCTAAATTATTTTTAATCATTTCCGGCGTGGCGTCAAATTCACCCGTCGCCATGCGTACTCCGGTCACCGCGCTTTCAATGCTTTGCACAAATGGAGATGCTTCGCCGGTAAGATAGCTTGATAAATAACCATTGGTGGCATCAAATAAATCATATCCTCCCGTTCTCCAATGATTCATTGTATCGAAGGTGGCAACAATAACTTGATTACCCACATCCTTATCCGATTTAAGTTGGTCGGTGTAACCTAATTCCATTAATTCGGCATTTCTTTCTTTCGTTTTCTCCTCAATCGTATCTTCGGTTTGTTTGAGGTTGGCTACTTTCATGACATTTCCCCAAAAAGATTTATTAGCTTGTTGCTGCCAGCGGCCCATTAAGGCAAATTGTCGTCGGACGGAAATTTCTGATGGAGTCATATCCCATGTTGCACCGCCGCGTTCATACGCAGCTCTTTCATTTATGTCCAATGTGTCTGTGCCATTTAACGTGACATCATTCATCACAATTTGGCTTAATGGTACGTATATTTCTCCAACCCATCTTTCTAAAAAGTCAGCACCAATATGTTTATCTTCTTTATTTCTTGAATTCAGTGTTTTTAAATCTTCTGCTGTTAAACCTTTTTTACTAAGTGCACCGAGAATCGCATTGGTTCGATTTTCCTGAATCATATCGACGACAGTGTCGGTGACGGCATTAATTGACCCTAACAATAAAAGGCTTTTAATTCGTGACGCGGCCAAATCAACTTTTTGCTCATCGTCCAGATATATACCTTCCTTGTCCCCATCTTTGATAATTTTTTCTTCACGTAAATCCATTTCTTTAGCGACGACATACCCCAAAACACCTTTGGTGAGAATTCCGGCAAATCCAAACCAATCGCCAGAACGCGCGCCGATTAATATCGTGTCAAATCTTTCTTTATCTTGAGCCGGTCTTTCCTTAAGAAGAGTATCTCCTTTGCCTTTAGCAAGAGTATCGGTTTTTTCTTTATCCGTAAAAGCAGCTCCCGCCTCTAACTCTTCGCCCACGCCGGGCAGAAATGTTAAACCAATAGCGTTTAATGCCAAAGCAAAAAAGCCTTGATCCCGCGCTTCTCTATATAAAGCGTCATATTTTGCCTGGGCATTTGCATCCATATCTTCTTTTGTTTCGCCTAATACAATTTCTTTATTCTCCGTATTTTCATCAAGCTGATTTTCCGCATAATTTTGAGCCATGATTTCCGCGCCCCAAGCCATTAAACCTCTTGCGGTCATTTCGGCCACTCCTAATATCAGAGAATCTTGTTTCAATTCTTTCCCGCCGGATACCCACTTATGTACCTCAATGTAAGCCGCTTTGATCGCGATTCCTAACAATACATCCAAAACATTATTCAATTGCATACCCACTGCAAATTTTAATTCATCCCAGAAATTTGAACCTTTTTCCGCCGCCTTCATATCTTCGACGGATTGATGATCACTATATACATTTTTTCCATCGCCTGTATCCATGGTCAAGGCATGTAAAAATCGACTCAAGAAACCAGCATCACCATTTTTATCTAGCCATTCTCCATACTCAGAATTTTTCAAAATGCTTTTAATCGCTAATCTTTTTTCATCATTGATCTTGTTTATCTCTCTCGTTCTATCTTCGTTTGCTTTTATTCTGAATCCTTCATCGGAAACCGATACAGATTTATTGCCTGTACTTAGGTCATTTAATGTCTCTGGGGATGCAGAGTACGAGAGGGCTATTTTTTCGGCGTAAGCTAGTTCTGCCTCAGCAATTTTTACTTCAGTATCGGCTTCAATTTTAGATTCAGCTGAAGCACTTGGATCGGCATTTACTCTGTCTCTAAAATTCTTGGCATCGGCTAAATTTAGTTTGGCTACTACAACTTTTAAATCTGCTTTTGCTTTAGCCTCTGCTTCTAAATTTACTTTTAAGTTTTCATTTTCTTTTCCTAATTTCGCGTCGACGACACTCAAACTAGCTTCATCCAAAGTTAACTCATGCTGAGTTAAATCCAATTCCGCTAGAACTTCGTCAATATCTTCCTGGCTAGCGCCGTTAACGTTCATTTCATCAAGAACAGCTCCAAAATACGCTATTTTGGCCAAATCAAATTTCACCTTAGCGTCCGCTTCTTTCCTTTCCGCCTCTAAAACTTTATTTTCTGCGGCTTGACTAGGATTTGTCTTCGCTTCCGCTTTCGCATCATTCACGGCATCGGTTGCATCATTCCAAGCTCTCTCGGTGGTTATTACATTTTTTCTTAACTCACCGGCAAATAATTCATCAATTTTTCCTTCAGCAAAATTTAGACCTGCATTCACCGCAAATCCCGCCATATTTCCAGCCGCGCCGGATACAACCCCCAAAAACGCTTGGCCAAATATAGTCAACTGATCATTGGTATCATCCTCATCACCATCTTCGACCGTCAGCCAATCCCAATTATTCAATGCATCAACGACCATGTCTTGCACAAAATAAGACGTCATCATGGAAGCCAAGGCGTTCAGTGTTTTCAAGCTAAGAAAACTCTTGGCGAAATTTTCTAAAAAAGCTCCGTCCTTGGCGGCCCCGGCGTCGATCGCCGCGCCTTTCAATAGAGAACCACCGACGGAAATGGCTAATCCGATATACATCGCTTTATCGGCACAGTTTGAACCCCTATTTTCTTCACACTTCAAATAAACAGTCATGGATAAAGCTTGTGAGAATTGCGTGAGGCCTTTAGAAAAATTAAATGTCGCCGCAAATTCCCCCCAACTTGTAAAATTCATGCTGAAGGTGTCGGCTAAAAATTTAAAAACCTCGTTCAGCCATCCAGTGGTGCCCGCCGTATACAGAGCGCTGAAAACTTGACCCAAACCATATGAAGCCGCCGCAAAAACGATACCCCACATCCAGTCTGTGTCGCTGCCGAAACCAGGCAAGTCGTCAGACCGATCATGCCATTTATTTCCCCATACGAACGCAGCAGCTGAATCAGGAATAAATTCAATGCTTAAATCTTTTCGGCCATCTAGATTATTAGCCAAAACGAAGCCGCTCAATTCAGAAACAAACGCGTCTTTGCTCAAATAAGCCGGCACACCTATGTCGTTAAAATAAATTTTATTGCTATCAACTTTAGTAACCGTAACAAAGTGTTCATTCTTAAAGTTAGCGATAAACGGCGGCTCTAACTTAATGACATCTTCCGGAGCCAATTTGGCATTTTTAAAACTCAAGCCATACGCGTTAACAATTTTGCTGATGGCGTAAAGTGAGGTCTTTAATTTTTCTTCACCCGGCTTAACAATATCGCTCATCAAATCAACCGCTAAAGACGTAACCGATAACTCTTCCAATGTGATGTCAATTTCTTGGGCTTTTAAAATATCTTTGAGTGAGTAAACCCCGCAGTTAAGCGGATGGATACTTGGGTCGCGCAACCAAGTAGAAATCTGAGAAATATAACTATCATTAAAACTATTACTATTTTTTAATAATAAACTATATTGCTTGTCTTTAAGGCTGGCTGAAGGTAATTCTAATTTGACCTGTGCATTGTCTTGATAGGCAACTTGGTCAAGCAGGTTTTTAATGCTGGTAGCGATTTGCTCAGAAACTAAATTGTTAGCGGGTTGATCATAGGGACGTGAAGCGGATTGAGAAGGATAAGAAGATTTATCACCCCATAAAACCATGGGATTATAGTTAAAAGCCCAACTGGCCTGTTCTGGAATAAAGACTAATAAAACAGCCGCCGCGATAGCCTTGATCCAAACATTAAAACGGCTGCGAAAAGGCTTTTCGGGTTTTCCAGATTGGACATAAGGTCCAAGGTCAATCTGACTCGGATGCATATTAGCAACACCTTGTTCTTCGGAAAAGTTTAATTCCAAAGTTTTCTGGTGAGCTATATTTGGTTGGTCGGAACTCAAATTGTCCGGTTTATTATCCATAATTCCTGGTGAATAATGTTTGACCTACATTGAGTGATTTTGTTTTGTTTGGCAAAGGCGCATTTGCCATATATATAATCACTAAAAGTATAACATAAGATATTAATAAAATACTTTACACTAGAGCTCATTTAGGCTATTTATCCTTTAATTAATCTATTTTTGGGAAAAAAAATAACTACCGGTAATTGGTAGTTAGGCTTGTGAGGTAAAACTATATATAAAAAATTGGACTGGAATATGGTTAAAGCTTTTTTCACGCTTCCCCCTTTAGTCAATTTAGGTGGCAATTTAATCGAAAACTTGGCGCCAGTTATCGATAATTTTGGATCTATTTAAATCTAGTGTATGATGAGTATAACACATTAATTTGAGTTGACAACTTTTTTTTAATTTTTAAATTTTATATAAAACTATTGTTTACAGTTATTTATGAAATGTTGGATAAATTTAATAAATTTTTTTTATTAAAATTGTTCAAATGCTTATAATTCTATTATTTACTAATACTATTTTAATATATATTATATATACTTAGCTAAAGTATACGCTGTTGTTTAAAAAATCGCCATAATTTATGGAAAATTTATAAAAAGTTGTCCGCAACAATGTCCATTCTAAAAAAATCCTCAGAATTATCACTTTGGACATTATTTCTACACTGTTTTTTGGTGAAATAACCAGAAAGAGGCCTAACCGCCAGTCATGCCTTGGAGAGGATTACTTTCTATAAAATCGAGAATAATTGGTCCAGCGACTAAAATACCGACGACGGGAAAAATAAATACTAATAACGGTACCAGCATTTTCATGGGCGCTTTTAATGCCAGCTGTTCACCTCGACGATAACGCGCTTGGCGCATGTCTTCTGAAAGAATATTCAAGGCCTCGGTTACAGAAGTCCCCATCTTATCGGCTTGAATGAGCGTACGGGAAAACGTGGATAAATCCGGCAATTCATATCGGGCGGCCAAATCTTTGATGGCATCCCGTCGAGTTTTTCCAACGTTAATTTCCTGTAGAACAACGTTTAATTCATCAATCATAACCGATGGAGGAGATTTTTCGACAACCCATTTTAACGACAACATAAAGTCTAACCCGGCATTGACGCATAGACCTAATAAATCAATAGCGTCGGGTAATTCTTTGACAATGACGGCCTTCACCTTTTTTATCTTTCCTTTAAGAATGAATTCAGGCAAAATAAAACCGATCCCCAGGCTAATGAACACCCAAAACATCATTAGGTCTGGACTGACTATAGGAAAAGTACAAAACAGTACCAGCATAATACATAATTCTTTAGCTAATATAAATTCTTCCGGCGTAATATTAATGTGCGCGACAGCCAAATCTTTCTCAATTCTTTTTCTTGTCGCTCCCTGACAAATAGGTTTATTTAATTTAGCAATAATTTTCACAAGTGAAAAAAGATTTTTATTTTTCTTCGCCGTTTTTGGTTTTATTCCCAAAGCACTTAACGTTGGCCTATTCTCCCACTCGACGGGAATAAGGCCTAAAATAAAGAAAAATAGACACAAATACACATTAATCAAAATGATCGTAAACATAATTAAAAGTCCTTAAATGTACTGATCTTCCAAACCATAAATGCCCCAACGGTCCATGAACCCGCGGCATAAATTAACATAGACCTTCCCACTTTAGAGACAAACATATTGGTAAACATTTCCGGATTCGTAGAAAAAATAATAAAACCAAAGCCAATCGGTAAGACCGTCAAAACCACACCTTGAATCTTTCCCTGCACGGTTAATGTATCCAAATTTTGCTGGATTTTTCTACTTTCACGTATATTGGTCACGATACGGTTAAAAATGACGGGCAAATTACCTCCGGTTTCTCTAGCCAATAAAATGGCCGTAATCATTTGCTGTAAAGCTATGGATGGCATGCGATTATATAAATGATTCAAAGCCTCTTCCAGTGAAACGCCCATTTTATTTTCGCCTAAAACAATACCGAATTCTTTTCGGATAGGATCAGGCATTTCCTGCTCAACAGCTTCCATAGCCTGAACTAAACTTAAGCCCCCTCTAAAGGAACTGGACATAATCATTAGGGCGTCGACCAATTGACCATCAAATTTTTCTCGGCTTTTTTTGGTTAACATCTGAACATAAACGCCGGGAAATATAAAACCTAAAATGAAACCGAAAACAAGACCAAAAAAACGAAATTCCGCGGGAAATATAAAAAAAAAGCCCGCGGCCAAAATAAGCGGAGCTGTGATAAATACGTTGCTGAGCTTCCTGGCATCCGTTCTGGACATCAATTTTTCCATGTTATTGGAAAGTTTTTGTTGACGCCGTTCCTTAATAATATTCGTACGAGTGTAAATGCTGGGAATGAGTTGGTACCAGACGAGAGTTACTGTGGCAAATACTAACAATAGTATGATTAACAACATATGGAGGTCGCTATTTTTATTTTTTAAGAACAGTTATAAGTATACAATATAGAATTTAAAATACAATGTTGAAAAGGTATTTGCTGCGGAAAATTTAAAGGCTGAGATTATTTAAACTCAGTCAAAAAAGGCTGCGTTGTAAAGGTTACAAAGGTCTCTGCCTTTATATTTTGATCTACAGGTTGTATTAATGCAAAGAAAGCACTTGTCCTTCGTGGCTGATACTGGTGACACACAAGCATCAATGCATTTTTTGTCAAAACAAACAGCATTATACCAAAGACCTGTACTGAGAGTATTCCCTCCAGTGAGTGGACCAACCCACCGGTCATAGCCGCATTCCATGGATAATTTCGGATCATATAAACGCCCGCTGGAAAATGACTCACCGACTCCTTTCCAGCGACCATATATCCCCCGAGCCATGTATTTTTGAAAAAATAACATGGCTGTTAGGATGAACACAACCAATGCCATCATTTCTATGACGGATTGCGATTTTCGTTTATTAAATGCTCTTAACATATAAAATACCGATTCTTAAAAACCTACGTCGTCATTGCAATTTACAAATGAAAAAGTTAAACCCGGCTTCGCTCCGCCCTTATAATAATATCTCGCGCATGTTTCTGATACGATTCCCGCATTGGCCAAAATTTCGGTGGATTTATTCCAGCAATGAAAATTATTATTGACTGGACCAATGTAGCATGGCGAACAATCATTACCACAAAGAGGGCAGCCCGTACCTCCACAATCTGAGATACATTCGGCAGGATCCACAGGTTTCCCATGACGCCTATTCATCAAAAAGGCCCCTTTAAATGTGTCTGTGGG
>JAGOSC010000025.1 GCA_018062515.1 Candidatus Omnitrophota bacterium | reverse complement strand
CATTAAAATCACCACAAAAAACTACCGGTATATTTTCTTGAATGCCGCCCATCCATTCCTGACTTAAAATGGTTTTAATTTGCAGCTCTCTTTCTTTGGATCTAAGCCCTAAGTGCGTATTAAAAAAATGGATTTCACGGTCTTCAATTTTTATACTCGCCCAGATCATTTCACGCGGCTCAAACAAATGTTTAAATACCGGGACGTGCAGCATATTTAAAAATTTTTTCGGTTGACTCAAATGTTCTGCTTTAACAATATCGAAAGGGTAGCGGCTCAATACGGCAATTCCGTAATGTTCACCTTCGATGGCAATAGCCGGTTGAAAATGACAACGCATGCGAAGATAATTCGCAATAATAAGCGGCTGATCAACATGGCCTGACTTCCGGCGATTAACATCCAGTTCCTGGAGGGCGACAATATCCGGCGAGTATTTCTCAATGACTTTAGCAATTCTTTCGGGATTAACACGTCCGTCGAGACCCCGGCAACTGTGTACATTGTAAGTCATGACTCTAAACTTTAATTCTTTCTTTTCATTCTCCAAAACTTTATTCCTGCTCCTTTTAGGATAACGAAGAAAATGAAATTTATTTCTGAATCAAATTATTTCTTACCGCGTAAATGGCTAACTCAGCATTACTTTCCATATTCATTTTTTCCATAATACGGGAACGGTACGTGCTGATTGTTTTGACGCTTAAGCTCATCTCATCGGCGATCGCCGATACGGGTTGCCCTGCAGCCAGCTTACAAAACACTTCGAACTCCCGGTCCGAGAGATTTTTATGCGGTTGGTCGTCCACGTCCCTTTCTAGTAAAAGAGCCATATTTTCCGCTAAATTTTCACTGACATATTTACGCCCCGAGGCAACTCTGTTCACCGCTTCGATTAATTCCGCCGCTGTGGTTGTCTTCGTCACATATCCTGAGGCGCCGGACTTCAGAGCTCTTACCGCGTAGTCTTCTTCCGGATACATACTGATTAAAAGAACCGGCAAATCCGGTTTGATTTTTTTAATATCAATGAGTATATCTAATCCACTTCGGCCCGGCATGGAAATATCCATGAGAACAACATCATATTTTTTTTCTCTGATCAGTTTTAAAACTTCACTTCCGTCGCTGACTTCATCGACAATTTTAAAACCGCCTCTTTCTTCTAATGTTTCTTTGAGCCCTTTACGTACGATTGGAAAATCATCTGCAATAAGAATCTTAATCATTTGGCATCACCTTAGTTTTGTCGAGTGGAATAAAAACCTTTACGGTTGTACCTTTACCGGCTTCTCCCTCAAAATCAATATTTCCTGAAAACATTTCGACGCGCTCACGCATCCCCATTAATCCAAAAGATTTTGCGTCAAATAATTTTTCTTTCGGCATCCCCCGGCCATTATCCGAGATCTCCATAAAAAACTTTTCCGCATCATTATCCACAAAAACCTCGACCTGTGTGGCCTGCGCGTGGCGCATAATATTGGTCAAAGATTCCTGGAATATGCGGAATAAAGCCGTTGAGGTATCATTATTTATTTTAATTCCGTTCGCGTTAATATTGACGGAACATTTTACGTTAGTTCTTTTTTCAAATTCTTTGGCCTGCCATTTGATGGCCTCAATGATTCCCAAATTGTCGAGAATACTTGGCCTCAATTGTACCACGATTTCTTGCACAGATGTTATAGTCATATCAATCAAATGATTTGTTTCAGCCATTCTTTCGGTAAATTTCTCTGTTTGTCCTTTAAAGGCATTCTCTTCCAACCAAGAAAGATCCATCTTAATAGCGGTCAACAATTGGCCTAACTCATCATGAATTTCACGCGCGATGGTTGAACGTTCTTCTTCACGGACGGTTGTCATATAGGCCGCGAGTTTTTTCAGGCGATTCTTGGATTCTCTTAAGTCTTCCTCGGTTTTTTTCCGTTCCGCGATTTCCGATTCCAATTGTTTCGTACGGCTGTCGATCTGCTGGTCTTTAACGACAATTTTTCCGGCGAGGTTACCCAGCTCTTTTCTGACATTACCTAATTTTTCGCCCATCAGCGCGCACTCGTCAATCATTGCGTAAAGTTTTTCTTCCTTTTCCTTAAGCTCATTCTTCTTTTCTAAAATATCCATTTCCAGACGGCTGCGTTGTTTAAATAATTCCTCAATTCCTTTCTGAAAATCCTCCAGATCTTTTTCTTTTTCTGCTTCTCTTTTTTTCTGCTCGGTAATATCCCGGGAGATGGCGGACGCCCCGATAAACCTGCCGTCAAAACTCATAATGGGCGACAAACTTAAAGAAACATTTATTTTCGTTCCGTCTTTCTTTTTGCGAAGAGATTCATAATTTTTTACGGTTTCGCCTTTTTTCAATTTATTTAAAAGATTTTCTTCCACGCCCGATTTTACCCATTCGTCGGGAAAAACTTTATAAATGGACTGGCCCACCATTTCTTCCGACGTATATCCGTACAATTTCTCCGCGCCTTTATTCCAATAGATGACCATCCCATGTGGGTCCTTACCCACGACAGAGTCTTCGGCCGATTCAACCATGGCTGCTAAAATCCAAACTTTTTCCTGCACACTTTTAAATTTAATCCCCACAAACACAGTCGTCCAAATGGCACACAGAACTAAAATATAATTAATAATTCCCTCCATCATCAATTCTTTAGGGAATGGAATAAAGAATCCAATGGTTGTTAGGAATGAAACTATCGTGGCAAAAAAGATAGTCGAAACGGTTTTTTCCGACGCTAAACTGAGAAAAACGACAATGAGATATAAAAGAGGTGTGCCGACGCCGACAGGTGTTAACACATCCACCGTCAGGATGACTAAGCAGAGAATGACGCATAAAATGTTAATTCCTCTGGCTGAAAGATTTATGTGGCCTTTCATAAGCGGCGTCTTCTCTAAATTAAGGTTAATATCACTCAACGCAATCATTTTCAGCGTTAGAGATCAGTATCTTATTATTTTTATTACGTCTGATCAAGATTAAATTTTGGACGCGAACGCCAAAGTATTAAAATGGCCCATTTCAATGATCAAAACCCGGTTATGAATGGATTATGATTTTCTGCTGTAGGCCACCAAGGATAAAGCATAGAGAAAGAGCGTTACCAAAACCAGCATACGGATTCCGGTCAAAAACGCGACGCTTTCTAACATGCCGCCCAATACAGCTCCTAAAAAATTAGAACCGAGCGCGATATTTTTATGAGGGCATTTCTGAAATGACGACGAGAAAATAATCCCGGCGAAGAAAATCGGAAGATTGAGCACAACACTGGAAAGAATAAATTTTGGCCAAAAAGATAATGAGCTGAAAAAGGACAAAGGTATGACAAATATAAGAATCAGAGATATAAATAATCCTGAATAAACTAAAGATATCCGTCGAATGGGCCAACGGATGAGTAAAAGATTAGCCAAAAGAATCATAATTAAAATCGCGCTGATATTAACGGCGTTGACAATCCACGTCGACCCATAAAGAAGGGCCGTTTTATTGATGTTTTGAAATTCAAGCAAAAGAAACGCAGCGCCCAAAAAGAAAAAGTGCCAATCAATTCGCTCTCCCTTCTTCCAAAACGCGAAACGCATAAAAAGGAGCATCGCTGAAATAAGAGCAATAACCAGAATATACATCGATGGAATTTGCCGGCTCCGAAGATAAAAAAACGGCCAATCGTCTGTTGTCGTCGACACTTTAAGGTTATACCGGACAAAATGCTTAGTAAAAAAATCATTCAGTTCAGTATTGTTTTTGATGATTGTTTTTACATTATCCGGATTATTTGCTCCCACGACGGCGACCGGGCCCAACCCCTGTTTATTCCCGTCGTATTTCACGATATATGGTTCCCAACCGAATGTTTTTTCCATCATTTCCGCGATTCTCTGTCCAATCCAAATACGCTGGACCCAAAACGTGACAATCAAAACTCCGTCGGGCTTTAGAATTTTCTTCACATCCTGAAAACTTTCTTCCGTATAAACATAATGATCCATACGCATGCTGGCCATCGTTCCCGACTGTGAATGCGCGTCTAGAAGCGCAAAATAAATCAAATCATAACGCCTTCCTTCCCGGACCGCCTTCTTTAAAAATGAACGGGCATCGTCGACCACCAAATGAACACCGGGTTGCCGGTAGGGATTTTCCGGGTGATATTGATCCGCTAATTTTACGATACCAGGATCGATTTCAACCGCGTCAATATTTTTATACCCGTAACGTACTGCTGAAGCCGTGTCATTGCCCGCCCCTGAACCTAAAATCAAAATGGAATCCGCGTTAGGTTTAAAACGATAAGGAAAGTTATAACGGTTGACAAAATCATCGCCTTGCTGAAAATACAGGGAATTGTCCTTAAAAAGATCTTTATGTTCCTGCTGAAACACCGTCGATAAATTAAGAATATTGGTGAAATTATGGCCGTTTACATCGAGATAATATCCAGTTGAACTTTTTTGTTTGAATGGATCAATTTGCTGTTCCTCCGGCAAGAAAGGAATAATCGGGCGCATAGTGACTTTTTGATACGGCGACCAGATGGTCAATCCATGTTTTTCTTTGTTTGAGCGTTCTATGAAAAAAATTCCGCTTACAATACAGCAAGCTAAAAAAATGACGCATGCTCGTCGAGCATTTCTTTTTTCGGAAATGATCAAAATCAAAAGCAAAGTAGCTGAAATCAAAAGCCATACCCACGCCGGGGCGTACAGAAAAGACATGGCACTAAACGCCCAGACACCGAGAAGACTCGCGGCTATGTTAATGGAGTAAGCCTTTATGGGATATTGATGTTGATTCATACGATAACCCATCAATTGCCCTAACGGAACCATCGCGAACAAAATACAGAAAAACATAACCAGCGTCGCTAAACTGCTGAATATCTGAATCCAATGTAAATGCAAAACGCTGTACTGGGTGTGAATCACCGTATTTTCCCACGAGGCCAAGAAATCAGGAAGGTTACGGAAAATATGAAATTTGTAGCCTTCAATTTCCACATATAAAGGAATATAGATGAGGACAACGAGAATCGTCGTCAATAAAAACGTCAATGAAAGATTGATGTTCTTATCGGAACGATAACAACCCGCGCTGATGCCGATAAAACAAGACAAAAGGATGAGATTGGTCAGATAAGCAAATATACGTGCTTCCGTCGATATAAAACGAATCAGCGCCAGTTCGAAGAATAGAATAATAAAACTGACCAAAAAAATGGATATATTAATACTTTTTTCGGTTTGAATATGGTTTTGGTTGTTCATGAACACCGTTTAAGTGAGATTTACTTATGATATGTTTTGATTTAAATCGAATTATGGCGGGAAATGTAATTATGTAAGTCTAGTATCAGGCTTAGAATTATTTCTTACCGGCACCCTCTTGAGACTGGGTATCTTTTCCTTCATGTGTAACTTTTGACCCATAAGGCTTTTTCTCAAACGTTTTTGTTGCAAATCCTTCATTGGAAGACTCACTGTCCTGCTTATCAGTTCCGAATACGTCCTGACTGGTCCCATTATACTCTTCAACAACTTTAAATTTAGGAGAAACCCTCGGGGCTTCTTGTTTCAACTTTTGTTTAGCGTCATTATTGTTCTTTTCGCCCGGATATATATAGATGCGGGGTTTTTCTTGGTACACTTGAGAACTATCGGCGATGGCTTGATCAGTGGAGTTTGTATTTTCATTGACGACTTGTGGTTCTTTGCCGTCACTATCTTTCTGACTCTCTTTCTTTTGTTCAGATTTTTGCTCACCTTTATAAATGATACCTTTTTTGAATATTTCCGGAGCGGCGGCGTAAGAAAGAGTTTCCAATAGTATGAAATGAGTGAATAAAAATGCGGACATAACTAAAATTTTGATTTTCATTGATAGCCCTTCCTTATAGATTAAATTTTTGAAAGTCATCGTTGAATCTGGATGTTATAGTAGCATAATTATTTCTATCTTTCAGTTTTTTCTACGGCTTCTGAATATATTGACGATAATCTTCTGACGACTCGACACCATTTTTCAGCAATGAAATAATCTCGTCGGTAAAGACTTCAGCGCCTTTTTGATAAACATGATTTTTGTCTCTCCAATATTCCATCTTATATATGTTTCTCAGAGTTGGAATATATAGCTCTCCCCATCGATGGAAATAATGAAACATTTGATCATTGGGCAATACCGAGACGTAACCAGAAATAAAAACAAACGACAATTCTGTGTGGTGCAGTTGGCAGATTTTATGGATTTTATTTAAATAATAATCCGGAAACGTTCCTTCAGGAAGCAAATAGGGCCCTTTCCCTACTGGATAAAACGGTTGAAATCGTCCAAATTGTTCCGCTAATTCGGGATTTTGTGTTAATTGCGCGTCATCAACATAAAAACCTCCCGTTGCATCGTGACTCACCAAGTCAGCGGTATCATCCATTTTGGCTAGAAAATTTTTCCATGCAGAGAAACATAAAGTCCGATAAAATCTTAATGAAAGTTCCACCATTTGATTAGTGATATGTTTCATTCGTTCTTTTAGATTGAATGAGTACGTTAAAATATCTTTTAAAGTTAAATCTTTTAGGAGAAAGCGCGCTTCTTGAACAGCTTCGTCAGGTGGCATAATAAATTTTGCATAACTATGGGCCGAAAATGTTTCCTTACCAATGATTTCTACAAAAATATGTTTAACGTCATGATGTTCCAATAAATCTTTAATGATTAGGTAATCTATATCACGACCTGTCCAGTGCCGACCAAAATTCCAGACCTTAATTCCCGGAAAGGCATTTTCGATTTGTTTAGCCTTGACCCCGCACCATGTCCTCGAACTTCCGATAAACACATAATCCACCGTTTGTCGTGGAGAATTAAAAATTTTAGAATGTATCCATACCCATTTTGGATCAGATACTTCCAGCCCGTCCCATTTGATCCATTTGGATAGAATGATAGAAATTAGACAAAACACGGCGATAAGTATAAAAATTTTTAATGTTTTCATATGGAGCTCCACAAATTTATACTCGTGGTTTCTTAATTATTTGGGCGACATCCGACGAAGCCCTTCTTCGCTCAAAACCTTTCGTGTTTGAGCTTCGAAGGGTTGATCCGCCTTTTCTAAACACGAGCTAGACCCTTGGTAAAGGCGTAGGCGGATCAAAACTGGAAGTAAATAAACGCTTGTTGGGCTATTCCTTTTAACCCCATGACAGACAAAAGTATAAAAAAGCAAAATATGGTAATGGAACGAAAAATCCAATGTATGCCGGCAAATGATTGCGCCAAACGATTAATTTTCGGTTCGACAAAATGGTGAATCCCTACACACACCATTAAAAATACAATAATCAGTATTACATTCATATTTCCCAACGGATGACTAAAATTGAATAAGCCTTGGAAATATTCATTCACCGCTGCTAAATTTCGTGAACGGAAAAAAATCCACGCCAAACACACCAGATGGAAGAAAAAAACATTTCCCCAAAGATTGTATTTATACTTGGTATCTGCCTTTTCTTTAGAAAATATTTTGTACAAGACAAGATATAATCCATGAAGGCCACCCCAAATAACAAAAGTCCAGCTGGCGCCATGCCATAATCCGCCGAGAAGCATAACGAGCATCAGATTAAAAATATTACGTCTTCGGCTCACTTTATTTCCGCCCAGCGGAATATATAAATAATCTCTTAACCACGTCGATAAAGTGATGTGCCATCTTCTCCAAAAATCCGTCGGGTTACTGGCTAAATACGGGCTGCGAAAGTTAACCAGAAAAGTCAAACCAAAAATCCGGCCTAAACCGATGGCAATGTCCGAATAGGCGGAGAAATCGAAAAATATCTGAAAGGCATATGCATAGACGGCCAAAAGTAATTCAAGCGGATTGTAATTGCCCGGGCTAGCAAACACCGGATCAACGATATAAAATCCCAGCATATCTGCCAACAATATTTTCTTGGATAATCCGTAAATGATGAGAAATAATCCAGAATCATCGCTGCGTTTAAATAAATTTTCGTGAAGCTGCGGTAAGAAATCTTTAGCCCGCACAATCGGTCCAGCGACGAGTTGAGGAAATGCGGCGACGAAAAACAGAAAATTAAGCAAGGAACGTTCAGGTTTGATATGGCCGTAATAAATATCGAGTGTGTAGCTCATCGTTTGAAAGGTATAAAATGAAATGCCGACGGGAAGGATGATATGTAGGGCAGTCCAGTGAGGGTCAGCACCGAATGTTTTTAATATGCCGCCAAGATTTTCGATAAAAAAATTAGCATATTTAAAATAGGCCAGCAGGCCTAAGTTAGCCCCGACGCTGATGAATAAATAAATTTTCTTTCTTAGGGGTGTGGACGCACTAAAAATCAAATGTCCCATACAAAAATCGACAACGGAGGATAGAACGATGAGCCATAAAAAAGATATTTTCCACCAGCCGTAAAAAATATAACTGGCCGTGAGCAGAATAATGATCTGAGCTCTGAGATGATTTCGGGCAAAGAAAAAAAATAAGAAGGTGAAAAAAAGAAACGGAGCAAAAATAATATCCGTAAACGACATAATGAAAGTTGGGCTTTCGGTTTACTTTCCCTAAAGGAAGATTTAACCCTTCAAGGCGTTTTTAAGATCATCAATTAAATCTTGTGCGCCTTCAATCCCGAGAGAAACCCGGATGGTTTCCTTGGTAATGCCTGATTTCTTTAAACCTTCCTCACCCATGGACGCATGGCTCATCAGCCACGGATGTTCAATCAATGATTCAACGCCGCCTAAGGATTCAGCCAAAGAGAAATATTTAAGTTTGCTGAAAAGTTTATCCGGGGAAATTTTCGACGTGTTCAGTTCGAACGACAACATCCCGCCGAAACCTTTCATTTGTTTTTTGATTAAGGCTTGCTGCGGATGACTTTTTAAACCTGGATAATAAACTTTCTTAACATTTTTATGGCCTTCCAAAAATTGAGCGACAGCCAAGGCATTTTCTTGGTGAGCCTCCATGCGCGGGCCCAATGTTTTAATCCCACGTAAAACTAACCAAGCATCAAAAGGCGCTTCCGAAACACCTAAGGCGTTGACCAAGAATTTTCCTCGCTCCTGGAAACTCTTTTCCGCATAGACAATCGCGCCGCCGACGACATCACTGTGGCCGTTCAAATATTTTGTCGTTGAATGCACAACAATATCCGCGCCGAATTCAATCGGACGCTGAAAATAAGGTGATAAAAATGTATTGTCGACAACCGAAATGCATTTGTTCGCTTTTGCAATTTTAATCACTTCTTCCATATCGACGATATTTAATAAAGGATTGGATGGTGTTTCAATCCAAATCATCTTTGTTTTTTTAGTAACCGCTTTCTTGACCGCCTGTAAATCTCTCATATTTACGAAAGAAAACGTGACTCCCATATCTGGAAAAACTTTGTTAAATAAACGGTAAGTTCCGCCGTAAATGTCATCACCGGTGACGACATGATCTCCGCTTTTTAAGAAGAATAAAACAGCAGTAATCGCGGCCATGCCGGTACATGTAGCTGACGCGGCCACTCCGCCTTCAAGCGCGGCAATATTTTCTTCAAGGGCTGTTCTCGTCGGATTTCCCGAACGGGTATAATCATAACCTTTATTTTTTCCTAAAGCATCGAAATAAAATGTGGATGAAGGATAAATGGGTGTGGTGACTGAATTATAACTGGAATCTTTGTAAACCCCGGTGTGCACGGCTTTGGTTCTGATATCCATACAACTCCTATAAGTGTATTTTGCGGTTTAATTTTCTACGTATTATGGGGAAAAAACGGAAATTTG
The DNA here is from genome assembly GCA_018062515.1 of Candidatus Omnitrophota bacterium. Classification (GTDB taxonomy): domain Bacteria; phylum Omnitrophota; class Gorgyraeia; order Zapsychrales; family Zapsychraceae; genus JAGOSC01. The sequence continues at coordinate 28,364 of JAGOSC010000025.1, read as the reverse complement.
TCAAACCCGTCTTTACCAAAGTACTTTCCTCTTTGGTTAAAACTGATAGACAAAACTGTCTTTAAATTTGGATTTTAATTTAGAATTTAAGGCCTTCGCCTGGTCTAAGCTGATGGTTTCACCGATACAAACGCGGTAAAAATTACCCGGTTCTGACGGGCGGGATGGGGAAACATAGGCGTCGAATTCCTGATTCACTAAGTCTTTGACGTACTTATCCGCTTGCTCTCTTGTTTTAAACGAAGCGACTTGAACCGTATATAATTTTTCCTGCCCAGAATGTGTTTCTTTCGGCGGGAGAACGACTTTCTTTTCTATTGGTTTGGGTTTAGGCTGTTCGACTTCAATAATGATGGGTTGAGATTCTGAATCGTCGGTGACTTCTATACTTTTTTCTTCGTCTTGTGTTTTTTGAAGGACTATATTTTTTGTTTTCTTAAAAAAGAGACCCAGGTCTCCGCCAAAAAAACCGCCCACAAAAAAACCTATCAAAAATACAATCACATAACGCATAACACTGATACCTCCAGATAAACTAATTAAAGATAATAGTATCTAGAAAATATAATATCAGACTTATACGAATAAGCAACCCGCTATTTATTCTTTGTCAGTGACTGTAATCACCATCTCCGAACTATTAGCCCTGATTTCCGGAACGTACATGGCATGTGTCTGATTCGGCATGGCGTGGAATGTTCCCGGCACTTCCGCTCGGAGTTCATAAGAGATTAAATGTTTGCCTTCTTTTAATTGATCAACAAAGAACGCCGCTTTTTGATCTCTTAATTCTTGATAAATCCAGGTTGACTCGCCGGAAGGTTTGCCTTTTTTATCCAGTTTTTGCGCATAAGCCGATCCGCTGGTCAACTCAACTGCCTCGAGCCCGGCCGGTTTATAATCCTCGACGATTAAGTATTCATAATTATTTTTGGAATTAAGTGTGATTTCGACTTTGATTCGATCCCCACTTTTGACGATTGCGCCATCTTCAAGCGGCCGCCAATCTGTTTCATAACCTTGCAATAATGTTTCGGCCGTGTCTTCAATAAAATATCGGCGCTCAACAAATACTTCATTGCCAGCCGGAGTAATATTTTCTTCAAGTGTAAAATATTTTAAATAACCGGAAGTGTACAGCGATCCGGCGCCATTTACACGCACCTCAACGGTATTTTCGCCGTCTTTTAAAGATTCATTCGGTAAATCAATTTGGCGGTTGAACGTAAATAAATTATTGCGGTCTACTTTTCCTTCGCGAACATTTTTTCCATTGACCATCACCGTATAATTAAATTCCGGCGACAATTCATTTGTTGTTCTGAGATAATCTGCTAAACCCAAAATAGCGATAGATGTATCACGCGTATTTTTCCAGCGCGCTCCTCGTCTATTGAGAGCCATCCATTTCACCGCTGGCTGAATGAATTCACTTTCCGGACTAATGTTCGACAACGCTTTAATCACAAACGCTGTGGCCTCAACACCGCCTTCACTGAAGCGATAATAAATTCCGGACTCACCCCAATGAATGGTTCCGTTTTCTTTATCTTCGATCATGCCATTGGCCAAATTTCTCGCCAACACTTGGGCTTTTTCATTGTCGCCACGATAATGTTGTGACAAAGAAAATAAAGCGCGGGTGTACGGATTTAATTTATCGCGCATTTCCCATAACCGCTCAATTTGTTTTGTTTCAAATTCACTCTTTGAATGAGCCGAGGCCAGGGCATGTAACATCCACGCCAACATGTCCGGTTGATTTTCTTCCTCGACGAGCGATCGTTGTAAATAATTAACAGCATTATTTAAAGCATCCACTCGGATATCAATACCGGCGGCTTGCGCTGTCGACATTCCCCAAACAACATACGCCGTCATAAACCGATCCGAATCGCCTTCTTTCCACCAACCCCAACCTCCGTCGCCATGTTGAAAATCATAGAGACGATCTAATCCAGCTTGTGTCATTTCATCTAATTTATTGACGGTGATATCAGTACGCCGTTGTGGATGATCAGGATCTTCACGGGGAATCAAGACTTGATTAATATAATCATTAATATCTTTCTCGGATAATCCTAAATCCTTAAGCGTTTTCTTAACAATCACCGCCGGTAAAAAGCGGCTCATGGTTTGCTCAACGCAGCCATAAGGAAAATCCGCCAAGTAAGGAAGCGCGTCCAACATGGTTGCCGCCAGTGACGGAGAAAGAATAATATTTAAGGAAGTCGATTCCTCAATTCTTTCTTTTGGAATATCTAAAACGAAATTGCTGACACTTTCACCCACTTGTTGATTACGATTAACGACTGCTTTTGCGATAAACTTTTCGATGCCATGCGGAATAATCGGATAAGATTTAATCATCGCATCGGCATCATCTGTTGCCTGCGCTGAAACGGTGATATCAGCTTGGCCTTGCTTTTCAGAAATTGCCTTCCAATTCACTCTTTGCTCGTCGTGAGCAGCCACTTCCAGCCACAGTTCTTTATCATCATTAATTCTTAAACCTTTGGCATCAATGCTGACTTTTATTTTTTGAACTTTATCAGTGTAATTATGTACATTCGCGGAAAGAATGACTGTGTCTCTTTCTGTAAAAAAGCGCGGGGCTTGCAGTCGAATCATCACATCTTTATTTGTTTTGGTTTCGTGTGTAACATCTCCGACGTCGGTATTTCGTGAAATGGTCCGCGCGGTTGCTCTCCACGTCGTCAAAGAATCCGGAAACTTAATTTTTAGCGTTGCTTTGCCATTCGCATCCGTTTTAATAGACGGCTGCCAAAAAGCGGTTGAACGGAAATCTTGACGCACCGTAGGTGTTTTTAAACCTGCGCTATCTCCGCTGCCCTTTTCATCGGCTAGTTCACTCTTTTTTAATTTACCTAATTCCTTAAATTCCCGTCGTTCCATTCCGCGAACAGCTGGCGAAGCAACTCCGCCAGCAGCCGACATTTCGGAAACAGCATCCAAAGACGCTGATTGAACGGCGCCTTTGGCGGCATTCATTCTATAATCTTGTTTCTGTCCGACGGGACTGTCCTTTTCGGAATCATCCAACCGTGCATTCTTGTCGCGTAATTCATTGATCAATAAAGCATCTTGCGTGACCAATCCCATATTTTCGGCACGCACTAATTTTTGATATTGTTTGTAATTAAAACTGGAATTGGTTTGAACAGTTTGCTGCCGTTTGGCACCGTAAAAAAATTGCCGAATATCCTGAACGTATTCGTCTTGAATGTAATAGACGCTGGCATCGACTAAGCCAAGAGAAACTTCGCCTAATACCGGCTTTCCAAAATAGTCCGTGACTTCGATATCAAAAATACCTTCTTCCCGCGGACGATATGTTTCTTTATCTGAAACAATCTTAATATTTAGGAATTTCTCATTCGGCGGAACGATCAACTGCAAATTGTGCGTTCTTAATTGATAATTGTCGACGGAAACAGCGTTTAGAAAAATGTTCGGCGTGAATGTTTTATCAACTTTAAACTCAAGTAATTTGACTGTTCCTTCCATGAATAAAAGCTGATGGCCGAATATCTCGTCGACTTCTTCACTAAATAATACCCAAGCACCAGGTTTATCTGTAACAATCATCACCTTAGCCATTTCTCCAATGGAATAAGTATCTTTCTCGGCGATGATCTGAACGCCGCCGTAACGATAACCCAAATCTTTACTTTGTTTGTCGCATACAAATACATTCGTTTGTGATTGGATTTCTTTTCCCTTTTTATCGAAAGCGGTGAATTGAATGGAATAATATCCATCCTGATCGGGTTCAAAAGCAAAAACAGCTTCACCTTTTTCATTGGTTTTCACGAATTTGGTAAATAGTACATTTTGATCATATCCACCGGGATTTACGACTTGACCTTCTCTGAGGACTTGATCATGCCACCAATTGCGTGAAACGCTGATCTTTCCGTCGACAGAAACCGGATCATTATTGGCCGTTAAAGTTTTAATCTCAACTTCGGCTTTATCTCCCGGACGGTAGAGATTATTTTTAGCTGTTAGATAAGCATAAAAGGGGCTCTTAGTGACTTTAATCGAAGACGACGCGGTAATTTCCCGTCGGCTCTGATCAACCACGCGCACTTCAATACGGTATTCGAAATCCTGATCACCGCCATCCGGTGTTTCAAAACGAAACGCAGCTTTTCCATCCTTGTCTGTTTTGATCGTTTCCTTTTTGATGAGCGTTCCGCCACCGTAATAATTATTCCACCGATAAGCATTTGTATCATCGTAATACCAAGGATATCTCTTGGCTGGATAGTAATAGTGGTAATAGGGATTTTGATAAATCAAGAATTCCACGTCGGCATTGGCTACCCCTCCACCGAAATAATATTGCGCATCTAATTCAACTTCAATTTCATCACCTAATTGATAATTCACTTGTCCGTCGGCATTCGGCTTTGGTTTTACATTCACTAAAAATTCAGGCAGCTTATATTCTTCCAGACGGAAAAGTGACGTATTTCCGACGAGAGAACCGCCATCTTCACTGTATATTTCCATGCGGTATTCACCAAGAGTCGCTTTTTCGTCCAATGTCAATTCATCGCTGAACGTCCCAAAATCATTCAGCGTGTAATTCTTTTCCTGAATCTTATTCCCACGGGCATCATAGATCCGTGTTTGAATACGCTTTCCGGATGGTGTATAAAACGCGCTTTCATTGTATCCGCGGACCATTACTTTAAAGGATACTTTCTCATTAGGACGGTAGGCTGGGCGGTCGCTGTAAGCATACATCCACCAGGTAAGATTTTCATAATATGAACTATTGTTTCCTTGCGAAAAAGCCTGCATTTGATCGTGACTGACCACGGCAAACAGGTCATGCTGATTATTAAATTTACGGGTTGGGGTATTTTTAAACGAAACATTTAGTAACCCGTCGGCATTAGTCAAACCTTCGCCTTGTTCCCATGTCCAATTTCCATAATCGTCATAATAACGGTATTGATATTTTACTTTAGCTTGGGCCTTTGGCTCTCCCGTACGGCTGTCAAAAGCATAAATCAATCCGGAATGTCCGCCCATTTTCGTTACAATACCCAAATCCGTGACGAGGATTAGATCATAAGCACTAAGGCCATTGGCCGTGACAAGAAGAAGATAAGCGCCCGGTTTTAAAATGCCCGCCGACGGATTCAGCTCATCCTTATCAGATTTCAACAGCCATTCAGCCAAACCTTTGGTTTCGTTGTACCATTGATATTTTCCGTCATTTTTTAAATTAAGTGGTGTCGTTAAGATAGGCGACCATCGTCGGTATTCATTGGTGGTCACAATTTTTTGAAGAAATTCCTGATAATTATTAATTCCGTAGGCATAATCGTTAGCGTTCTTTGACGGATCGAACTTGACTTGATCTATCAAATTTAGTGGATAGATAGCTAATTGCGCGTCTTTAATATTTTTCCACGAGACATTAAACTGAGTTTCGGAACCGGGAAGAAATGTATAACTCGTCCCTATTTGTAACTGCGGTGCAATGATACTTTCGACCTGACTTTTGATATTATCCACCCACGGTGAATCGCCGCTTTGAAACCGACTGAGAAAGTCACGGTAAACTTTTAACGCTTCATCCAATCTATTTTGCTGTTGATAGAATTGGGCCAAATAATAATAGGAATCATCCACCCATTCGCTTTGAGAAAACTCCTTGATAACTTTTGTAAAATATTCAACCGCCAATTTTTTACTTTTCTCGTCGTAACTATTGGAATAATAACTCATCGCTAGCGAATAATAAACTTTGGCGCGGTCTTCATCCGACTTAGTAACTTTTAATATTTCCTCATAAAGAACACTCAATCCGCCCGTATTTGGATTGGGTAAAATATTTTTACCATCCCGGGAAAGCGGCGTGATGCCTTGATATCCCCATCCCCAATTTTGCGTAATAAATTCTCCTAAACGAAATGTGACTTTAATAAACCGTGGACGGGCTAAATTGATATCTTTGGAACTGGCCCAAAATTGGCGGGCGTTTTGTAAATATTGTTTAATCTCTTCGGTGTGCTGCCATTGATTGACTGTCTGGTAATGTTCGGCCAATGATTCATTCGCTTCAGCCCACCATCGGTCATGCGGATCAGAGCTAATGATTTCATTGAGTGTTTTAACCGCCGGTTCATAACGTTCTGTTTCCTGTGTGCGCCAACTCGCATCCGCCCACTTAAAATTTATTTCGCGTATTTCCTCTTTGGATAATTCGTTTTGATCAATGAGTGTCTTGAATTGTTCCGCGGCCAATCGATAAGATTTTTCCTGCCACAACTGTTCGGCACTCTCTTGGCTCACCGTTTGGGCAAAAGAAAAAGGGGCGGCCAAGACCATCCCCAACATTAAAATGATGACGATAAATTTTCTATTAAACACACTGACCTCCGGTTTTGTTGATGTTTCCTTTGCTTTAAAACGGCCGTGAATTTGAAAAGTTACAAAATAATCTTATTTTTCTTCCCGGACGTCGACCGCTCGTCGGATATACCTTTGGCCTTCAGCCACGCAGGGAAGGGCAAAATCTTCGGCCTGTTTGACTAAAACAGCGCCCACTTTCTTCCAATACCCTTTGGTTAAAAAATCTTTTTGGTCGCTGTCGGTCACATATCCATAAACTTGATATTCCCAACTGCGCAGATCCGCATCTTGATAAATCCCGCTGTTGCACGGCCTTTGCTTTTCGTAGTCTTGATAAAAATAAACTTCAATCGTACTTTTTAATTGTTCTCGATAGTAATAACGGCAGGTGGTTTTACTGCGGCCGGAAATCTCGATTTTAGATTTCGGCCCTATGACGGTTAAACCTTCTTCCGCTGCTGGACAAACCAGCGATTGGGCTGAAGCCATTGAAGCCATTCCCGCCAACATAAAAATAAGGATAAGATATTTCATTCGTTTTAAAATTAAAACCGGTTAATGATAAAAACACCGCTGATCAAAAACATAATTCCGACAATACGCATGATATTCGCCGGATGAATGGGATATCCGAAGAAACCGTTGTGATCAAGAATGACCGAACAAATCATTTGTCCGGCGAGAAGTGAACTCACTAAAGCCACAGCGCCGATTCTGGGCGCTAGAGTCGTCGTTGTCATGACCATGACCGCGCCTAAAAATCCGCCAATTAAAATATACGGCGGGGCCACCATTAACTGTTTTATCGAGGGAAGATTCTGACGGCTCATCAAACAAAATATAATCATGCAACCTAATCCTACCACAAAGGAAATGAACGCGGCTTGTGCCGTCGAATGGAGATATTTTGCCAAAGTTGAATTAATACCCGCTTGCATCGGCAAAACCATTCCGGCTAATATCGCTAATAAAATCAAATACATATGTTCTCCCGTTTTACTTAATCATTTTTTTCGAAGACAAAACCGGTTTTTCGTCCAGTCACCGGATGAATAATCGCCGATGTCATTTTTTGTTGTTCCTCGACGGTGCAATCATCAAAGGCTTTGACAACAAGCCTCCACGTTGGCTTAGAACGATTATAAACTTTAGAAATCGGTTCCTGTCCTAAAAAACATCCCTTTTTAAACGACACAAATTCCGTCGTCGAGACATTCAATAACATTTCATCTTTAAAATCAATTCCCTGAACGGGGATATGCTGGTCCAAACGAAAGGCTGTAAATTCTTCGTCGGAAACATTGTCTTTTAATTCGCGAGTGGTGATCAAAAGCATGCCTTCTTTCTGTTCGATGCAATAATCGCCTTTATCCCGTAGGGAACACGCATGCGTGTTCCCTGCTGAATTTTCTAGATCAAAATATACATTATGATTTAATTGTTCCACCTTCACTCCGCCTAACTTCATAAATTTATCAAGATGGCGCAAAAGGTCGTCGACAAACTGTTTTTCGATGACGATTAAATATTCATGATCGTTAATTTGGAGCTGATCAAAGGTCACGACGATACGGCCGTGAATAGTCAAGAAGGCATTACGCGGATCGTCCATCGTATTGGATGCTAATCCGTTTAGGAAGGATTTCACATCCGTTTTACGAATCGACAAGGCTTGTTTATTGGTCTTATATAGTTTCATTATTAATAGTTGGGAACAGGCATGCCTGTTCACTTACGTGGCGTTCATTATAACAAAACACGGATGTTAAACGCGAGAAAATTGGAATATACTTTGGCAGGCCGAATAAAAAGACAAACCGGTGACAATTCGTCACCGGTTCGCCGTACTGAAACTTTACTCTTCTATCATTTTATCGATCGACAGGAACAATCGACATTTTTGGATCGCCAATAACTACATCCATCCAGGAAAGATTAACAATAGAACCCATGGCAAAACTTTCCACCAAATTATGTCCGCGGGTGTATCGTTCCGTCACAATATCCATTTGTGCGATAGCCGTGGTCCAAGGTTCAAAAACATAACCTTTGACTCCGCAAACACCTTCAACAAGTAAGTCGGCAATTAAAGACTGTCCGTAAGGTGTCCCTGGCATAAAGCTGCGGGCCGAAGTAGAAACGAATGTTTCCGCGATAGAACCATTCACCCAAGAAAACATGGGAAGCGCCGGACCAATGCTCCACGGGAAATTACTATCGTTCGATCCCCAGCTACCATAAGCCAAAACATTCTCTCGATTGGTCACGTACGTTGTATCCGTATTTAATTCAGCTGGGTACCCACGACCGCTCATGATGGCGGCAGCGCGGGACAACTCATTATTGTGTGTGGTGAAGCCCCGAAGCGGGTCTCGATCAAATACAGAGAGCGTGTCAACAACGTTAACAGGCGTCAGCGGACCGGAGCGATCAATTAGATCTAAAACTTCTTGAATAGTGTAAGCGTCCAGCCGAGTGACGAGAAAAAAACCTTGGTCTGCTCTTGAAAAAACCTTGCTCTGATTAAAATATGGGTTAATCAACCAGCCTATCTGTCCGATTTTATCGACATGTGGCCCGGCCAAAAGCGCGATTTCTGATTCAAATGAAGCCGAAATAGACGTCGGGTCGACGGGATTATCTCTTTGAATGCCCAATGGAAGTCCTTTAGTGGTGACTAAGTAGTTGATGACACGATTGGGGTCATTATGCGCCGGAAGCTGCGCTTCTAATTGAGCGCGCACCGCTTGAAATTCAGCATCGGAAATAATTTCCGTTGTAGGAGCATTGATATAAAAAAGATTTTGAAACGGAATATTCCGCTTGGTCATAAAATATCGGGCAATTTTTCTCGACTCGCGGCTGTTTTGATTAACGATAACCCCCACATCATCATAATTAATAGCGGCTGTTTCGATAAACATAACACCCTTTCTTGATTCGTCATTTACATAAACTCTACCTGAAAAGTTTTCCGGAAAGCGGGCGTAAATAGAGCCCTCACTTTGTCCAGGAAGCACTTCGTATTCACTTAAAGGCTGCGTACATGCGAGGTCAGAAAATAAAAGGCCCGGCGCTTCCGGCATAAGAGTAAAGTTGAGGGTATGCGGGGAATCGACCGTAGCCGGCGATCCATTTTCATCGAAATACCCAAAATCAAATCTTGTGCATAACCCAGGCCGCGGATTTGCCTCTGAAGTTAAAAACTTAAGTTGGGCAGGGTCCGTATATGTGAATTGAATGGGAAGAATCTGGCCAAAGGCAACAGGTGTATTTACCCCTTCAAGAGAAACATTAGATTCAATAGGTACAGAGCTTTTTATAAGAATGCGGCCAAAGGATTGTCCCGCCGGCACGGTAAAGGTCCCGTCGGTAATTGGCGTACCTGTACAGTTATCGGAGAATAAGTCAGTACTTGTGAATAATTCCAGCTGCTCAGAAGGGTCAGCGATTTTGAACTGCAAATCGGTTTCGGCCGGAACGACTTTATCGTTTTCATCGAGAAAGGTGATTTGATATTCTAAGCACGAGTAGATTTTTGCCGATTGTTCAGCGGGCGTGACGACAATTTTCCTAATCTCAGCCTTTGATTCCACGACAAAACAAATGGCGAGTAGAAATTGAAAGCACAGAAAAATGAATAATTTTGGGGGGGAAATTTTATGTTTAAACAGCATTGTTGTCTCCTCGGTGTCGATGATTAAAATTCCTAAGACAGTTATTGTATACGTCCATCTTCGGTTTTTCCATTAAAATTTTTCTTGCGGTCCCTCACGGTACAAGTATCAAAATGGGCTCGCGCGCGGACTGAAAAGAATGTTTACCGGGTGCTGTTGTCTAATATGATTCTCTATGCGGGCCATGGCTCTTATAGATTATTCTCTTCCATATCCGATTCAATGGCCTTGGCTTTCTTAAGATGGGTAGCGACGTGATGATATGTTTGCTTGAGAAACTTCGCGACATCCCGGTTGCCGGTCTTTTTCTTTAATTGATCAATTAAGACCAAGGCATCCATATGTCCTTTAACCATCGACGTGATATAAAGTTTAGGATATTGCTCGCCGGTGGTTTGTTCGAGGATTTTAAAATCTTGTTGAGTTTTATCCCGCAAATCTTTAACCGCTTGTGTGTCGGGAAGCGTAAGCCCTAATTTTTGGGCAATCATTTCTCCTTTTTCCAAGTTCTGGGAGTGCGCTTTTTTAAGCATTTGAGCATACTCGACGACACCATCCCCGCTATTTTTGCTGATGGCATCCTCGGCCGCCTTCACTTCGTGACGATCGATGACCGCAATCAAACTTAAAGCCTCGGCTTCATCCGATGCCCACACCTTCCCAGTAACAAAAAGTAGACATAAGAAAACATTTACCATCAAAAAATATTTTTTCATATTCATCTCCTTTAGTTACGTGTTCCGCTTTCGGGTGCCATCGCCATCTCTAATTGTTCCAATTTTTCTAAGATTTTATGATTAAACGCCGGAATATCTTGCGGTGAGCGACTGGAGATAATATTGCCGTCTTCGACCACTTCCTCGTCGACAAAATGCGCCCCCGCATTTTTTATATCTTGAATAATTGATTTCCAACCGGTTATTTTTCTTCCTTCCAACACTTTCGCGGTGATTAATAGTTGAGGACCGTGACAAATCGAAAAAACCGGTTTTCCACTTTGAACAAAATTTTTGGTGAAACGGACCGCCTCATCGTGGGCGCGTAAATGATCGGGCGAATATCCTCCCGGAATTAAAAGCGCATCAAATTTACCTACGGTAGCGTCGGAAATCGCCTGGTCAATATGCGCCTTGACCTTACCGGATTTACCCTTAATCTCAGCCCCTTTTTTAAGCCCCAAATGGAAAATCTCATGCCCGGCTCCCCTAAGAGCCTTGGCTGGCTTTAGATATTCTGAATCTTCAAAACCTTCGTCGATCAAAACAGCAATTTTACTCATTTTAAACCCCTCCTATCATACTGGTCATTTCCTATGTAAAGAATAGCATTGCCATAATTAAGAGAAGGTTAAAATAGGATTAAAAGTAGGGAACGGCATGCCTGCTCCCTCCTATTAATTCATCGGAACTATCGACATTTTTGGATCGCCAATAATGACTTCCATCCAAGAAAGAGAAGCATAAGAACCCATGCTAAAGCTTTCGGCCAAATTGTATCCACGGGTGTATCGTTCCGTCACAAAACTCATTCGTGCCATGGCGCTTGTCAATGGTTCGAAAACATATCCTTTAACTCCGCAAACACCCTCGAGAATTAAGTCGGCAATTAAGGATTGCCCGTAAGGTGTCCCGGGCATAAGGCTTCGGGCCGACGTAGAAACGTAAGTTTCGGCGATTGAACCCGCCACCCAAGTAAACATGGGCAGCGATGGGCCAATGGACCATGGAAATGAATGATCATTCGAACCCCAACTCCCGTAAGCTAAAACATTCGATCGATTGGTCACGTACGTTGTATCCGTATTTAATTCAGCCGGGTATCCGCGGGTACTCATAAGAGCGGCAGAGAGGTTGAACTCATAATTGAGTGCGGTGCCTGGCCCGACCCAATGTGGGTCTCGATCAAATACAGAAGTTGATGCCGAAACGTCAACTGGGGTGAGTGGACGAGACCGATCGATTAGATTCAAAACTCCTTGAAGAGTGTAAGCGTCCAAACGAGTGACGAGAAAAAAACCATATTCTGCTCGGGAAAAAACTTTATCCTGGGCAATAAAGGGGTTAATGAAATATCTGGTTAGTCCAATTTGATTCGCGTGCGGTCCGGCCAAAAGCGCGATTTCTGATTCAACCGAAGCCGACGTGGAGGTCGAGTTGATGTGAGCATCTCTTTCAATACCAAGCGGAAGTCCTTTAGTGGTAACTAAATAATTAATGACATGATCGGGATCATTATGCGCTGGAAGAAGCGCCTCCAATTGAGCACGAATCACTTGAAACTCATCATCGGAAATAATTTCTGCCGTTGGAGCATTGATATAAAAAACATTTTGAGCCGGGATATTCCGCTGACTTACAAAGTATCGGGCAATTTTTCTCGACTCGGCACTGTTTCGATTAACCACAACCCCTACATCATCATAATTAAGCGGGAGCGCTGTGAGAACCATGACATCTTTTCTGACTTTATCAGCTATGTAAATTTTATCTAAAAAATTCGGTGGAACTCGAGTATAGATAGAGCCAACACTTTGTCCAGCGGCTATTTCGTATTCCGTTACACGCTGCATACAAGCGGAATCAGAAAATAAAAGGTCCGGTGTAGGGATAGGAAAAAAATTCACCACCAGCGGGGAATTGAGTATGAGCGGTAATCCATTTTCATCGAAGTATCCAAAATCAATTTTTGTGCACAACCCGGGTCGTGGATTTGCTTCTTCAGTTAGAAACTTTAGACTGGCAGGTTCCGTGTAAATAAAGTCAACAGGAAAAACCTCCTTAAAGGGTACCAATGTATTTACCCCTTCAAAATAAATATCTGACTCAATGGGGATAGTGCTTTTAATTAGAATGCGTCGAAAGGATTGTCCTGCCGGAATAGTAAAATTTCCGTCGATCTTATCACCGGTACAGTTATCGGCGAGTAAGTCCGCACTCGAGAATAATTGAAGTTTACCTGAAGGGTCAGTGATTTTGAACTCCAGATCGGTTTGGGTTGGAACAACTTCACTTTTTTCATTAAGAAAAGTTATTTGATACTCTAAACAAGAATGAATTCTTCCCGATTGTTCATTAGGCGTGACGACTATTTTCCTAATCTCAGCTCTTGATTCCACAACACAACAGATAGCGAGTAGAATTTGGAGGCATAAGAAAATGGAAAATTTCTGAGTAAGACTGTTGTGTTTAAACTGCATTGTGTGACTCCTTCGTTGTCGATTAATAAAATTCCTTAGACTTATTGAGATTAATCTGAATCCGCTGTTCAATGACCGGAATCATATGTTGATCAATATTACTTCCTCTTCCTTCTTCTTTCTTTTCATCAATCGTTAGGAACAATCGACATTTTTGGATCACCAACAACTACATCCATCCAGGAAGAAGTATAAGTACCCATGCTAAAACTTTCCGCCAAATTATATCCGCGGGTGTAGCGATCCGTCACGGTTTTCATATTTGCCATGGCAACTGCAAGTGGCTCGAAAACATACCCTTTAACTCCGCAAACGCCTTCCTCAATTAAGTCGGCAATTAAGGACTGTCCGTAAGGTGTCCCGGGCGTAAAGCTTCGGGCCGACGTAGAAACAAACGTTTCGGCGATGGAACCTGGTACCCATGTAAACATGGGCAGCGAAGGGCCAATCGACCATGGAAATGTATGATCATTCGATCCCCAGCTGGCGTAAACTAAAACATTGGATCGATTAGTCACGTACGTTGTATCCGTATTTAATTCCGCCGGGTATCCATGAGTACTCATGATAACAGCAGCGTTGGCGAGCGCGGCATTCTGTACAGAGCCGATATATCCCCAGAGTGGGTCTTGATCAAATACAGAAGTTGATGCCGAAACATCAACGGGCGTGAGTGGGCGTGAGCGATCAATGAGCTCTAAAACTCCTTCAATGGTATAGGCGTCCAACCGCGTAACCAGGAAACTACCACGCTGCGCTCGGGAAAAAATCTCATCCGTATTCCATACATAATTAGGACTCCAGGCGGAAAGTCCGATTTTATGTGCGTGCGGACCCGCCAAAAGCGCAATCTCTGATTCAAATGAAGCCGACGTAGAAGACGAGTTGATGTGGGCATCTCTTTCAATCGCCAGCGGCACTCCCTTTGTGGTGACTAAATAATTAATGACATGATCAGGATCATTATGCGCTGGAAGAACCTCCTCCAATTGACGGCGAATCATTTGAAACTCTTTATCGGAAATAATTTCTGTTGTAGGAGCATCAATATAAAAAATATTTTCAATCGGTATATTCCGCTCGTGAACAAAGTAATCAGCTATTTCCCTCGAATCGCCACTATTTTGATTAACCGCCACCCCTACATCATCATAATTAAGCGGGAGCGCTTCTAGGACTAAACCCCCGTGTAAAATTCCATCGTAAATTCTTATTTTACCGTTAAAATCCGCGGGAACCCGCGTGAAAACAGATCCACCGGTGCTTCCGGCGGGTGTTTCATAACTATTTAACGGCTGAAGACAGGCCGAGTCAGAAAATAAAATATCAAGGGCTTCCGGGTGAACAGAAAAACTAGCTAAACGCGGCGCGATAAGCGCGATCGCCGTTCCTTCATCATCAACGTATCTGAAATCAAGGCGTGTGCACAAACCCGGCCGCGGTTTAAAATCAGTTTGAAGAAATTTTAATACGGTCGGTTCCGTGTATGAGTAGTTGGCGACAAGCGAGTGGCTAAAAGGAATAGGCGTGTTTACCCCTTCAAGATAAATTTTGGTGTGAACAGGCAGCGGGGTTCTAGTTAAAATTTGGCGGAAGTGATGACCCGCTGGCACGATAAAAGTACCGTTGGTGATAGCACCCGTGCAGGAAATTTCATAACCATAAGGGATAGCATTCGAAAATAGTTGCAGATCTTCCGACGGGGTAGAGATATTAAAAGTCAGATCGGTCTGAGTCGCGATGACTTGATCGTTTTCATCCAGAAAGGTCATTTGGTATTGGAAACAAGTGTAGATCCTTCCCGATTGTTGAGTGGGCGTGATGACGATTTTCCTAATCTCTGCCCTGGATTCCACCACAAAACTAATAGCCAGTAGAAATTGCAGGCACAACAAAATGGATAAAGTTTGAGTAAAATTCCTAAGTTTAAATTGCATGGTGTGGCTCCTCGGTTGTGGCATTAAAAGTAGAATATCAAGTGCTTAATATCATGAACCTATAGTTCTTTTAACGACGCGTATTTTAACTGTGAGAATAAATTAATCAATTGAACCAAGGTATAATTAAGAAAAATATTGAGTTCAAATATCCTGGAATAGGAAAATCGGAAAGGAAAATAAAATAATAGCTCGAGGGCGGGAAAGATTTTCTGACGACTTTGTATTTATTCTGACTCGTGAACTGGTCGCAAATTGCGACTTCCAATTTGTAATTGGTGATTGGTAACGAGTAGATTTCAGGTGTACGAATTCTTCGTACACTTCATTCAGACAAAATGAATCTCTAATTTTTTTCCGAGAGCGTTGGCCGCTTTTTCCAGTGTTAAAAGCGTCACCGATAAATTTTTAGGATCCAGCAACCGATCCAGTTGAGTCCGGCTTTTAATTTGCATCCTGGCCGTCATCTCACTTTTACTAATATGCTTACTTTTCATAATCTCCTGAATTTGAAAAGCGACGACGCGTTTAATAGCCGCCGCCTGAGCATCCTCTAAAATATTTTCTTCTTTCAGGAAATCATCAAAATCACTGCCGAGATGTTTATTTTTCATTAAACTAACCTCCCAAATCTTTAAGTCGTTGTCTGGCTAAATCCAAATCGTTTTTGGGTATTTTTCTGCTCTTCTTGGTAAATCCATGCAATAACACTATATTCTGCTCGTACACTGCAATCAACACTCGCGATGTTTTATCCCTTAATTTTGTCCTGATTTCCCAAATTCTATTATCCAGCTTTTTGACAATAGGCATACCAATCGGCCATCCGAATTGTACCGTCTTAATATCTTCCCCGAGCAATTTTCTTTCTTCTTTCGATAATGATTTTAACCATTCTCGGACTGGTTCATGACCAGCAGCTGTCTGATAAAAAACGACTTTCAAAAAATTTATTTGAGGCATGGAGACTTAACAACCTGCAGTTAAAATGTACCATTATTGGTACATATTTGCAAATTTATTATTATGGAATTATGTGAGGGAAAAGACTTCTGGGGGATGATTTTATTGTATTCAAAGAAGAAATTTTGTCAAAGCGTTTATTTATTCAACTCTGCGAGCGCTTGTTTTTCGTTTGAATAAATCTTAAACGCAGCGCTTAAACGGAACATATTTAAATACGCCAAAAGCTCATCGGACGCATTCATAAAACCGATTTTAAATCCTTTGACTTCATATTCTTTTAACCGGATAAGATGAAAGGCAACCGCCGCGCTATCGACTTTCTCGACGAGGGCATAATCCACCAATACATTCTTATCAATCTTAGAGCCTTTTTTACGATTGGCCAGAATCCGCTCTTGAATGACCGGAATCATTTGCTGATCAATGTTCCCTTTTAATCGAACTATACTTACCTTTTCCAACTCGTCAATTTTATCAAGATACTCCGGTTTATTCGGCATTTAGATTTCATCTCCTTCAATGAACGTGTTCCTTTAAAAACCTGATCCGTTCTGTTCTCATCTCTATTTTATCGATTTAAATGCCCCCGTCCCGCTTCGAGTTGTTCCCATATCCGAATAAAACACGACAACTTTATCACCAACATTACCTCCATTACGATTTGTCCGAGTCGCTGTTATTTTTAATCCTACAGGCGTAACAGTTACAGCTTCAGCGGAACGCGTGAAATCGACATGTGGAAGAAAACGCGCCAAAGCCAATGTAATGAGAGCGCTCATGACAATAACGACGACGAAAGTTTTGGTCATCGTAAAACCATTTTCCTTTTGAATAAATGAAAAACCGAATGTATTTTTTAGTTTAGACATAAACATTCCTCCCTATTTAATCGAGGCAAATGCCCCCGTCCCGCTTCGGACTGTTCGAGTCGGCCCATAAGTCACGACAACTGTATCACCATCGTTCCCCCCATTATTACTTGTTCGGGTGGCGGTTATGGTTAATCCCGTAACTATTCGGGCTTCAGCTGAACGTGTGAAATCGAGGTGCGACAAAAAACGCGGTAAAGCCAACGTAATCAGAATACCAATGGCAATAATAGCGACGAATGTTTTTGCAATCGTAAAACCGTTTTTCTTTTGTATAGACAAACCGACTGTATTTTTCAGTTTAGACATAAACATTTCTCCTTCTGTCAGAAAGTTTTATTTTTATATGGAATCGTCCCACCATGTATATGAAAAATTGGCATCGGGCGCGGCACCTGGATCCTCAATATCAAGGTCGTCGAAATTGGCGCAGCGTGAAACATCACTCGGATAATTTATTCGGCAACGCTGAATGGACTCTCGAATATTTTTGATCGAAATCATTGCCTCTGCCGACCGTGAGAACTCCGCTTGTGCAAAATAACGCGGCAATGCCAATGACCCGAGTACCCCCACAATAACAATGACGACAATAATTTCTAGGAGCGTAAATCCATTTTTGTTCTGGCTTGAAACGAAATCCGTACTGTTTTTTAATTTATACATAGGCGTTTCTCCTTGTGAATGTGACGATTGATTATTTACCCCTTAATTCTTATTCCTTATTTCGAAGGTTCCGGCATCGCTGCCTTTAGACCTTGGACATAATTTCCTCTCATTTCACCACCTTCTTCCCTCATGAGAAAAACTTTTTTCCAGGCTTCAGCATATTCTCCTCGAGTGTACAAAGCCATCCACCAGTTTGAATACAGATAACCATTGGCAAGGTCACGCCTTGCCTTAAAAAGTTCTTCTGCTCTTAAGAATGTCTCGTCGGATTTTTTAATTAATTCGGCATATCCATCATGGCCTTGATTTTTTCTTTGAACGGCACAATAAGACATGGCTTTAGCCGCATCAGCTAAAAACCCCGACTCATTGGAAGCCGTCCACTTGAGTGTAAGCCCTTTTTCAAACATCTCCATAGAACCACACACATCATCTTTATCGTACAGCACAGAGGCCAAACCATGATAAACTTCAGGATTATTCGGATCTAAAAGCCAAGCTTGATTAAAACGTCGCATAGCCATTCCTAAATCATCCCTGAAATAAAAAGCAAAACCTTGATCGACCCATGCTTTGGCGGCCGCTTCCCGGCTTCCCCATTTCTTGGAAACGCTCTTTATAAATTTTTCGTCACCTTCTCTAAACCTTTTGTCGGCTTGTCTGTCCATGCCTCCATATAACGGCACCTCATCAATTCTGGTCAAATTTTTATTAGTCGAAGCACAGGCAGAATTTCCAAAAGCCAATATCATGGCTACCGCTAATAAAAGTATTTTCTTATATTTCATGTATACCTCCTCAAAAAGATCATGCATTGACAATATTCAGTCTACCAGCTGAGCTAAGTTTTGATTAGCATTTTATTCCCGAAATAAAGCCAGATATTCGGAAAGCATAAAAAATTGATTCCTGGAATACCCTGTAATTTCTTTCAGTATACCGGCCTCGACAAACTGTTTAATTAGACTATTTGCTGTGTTATAGGTTACACCCAACTCGTGAGAAGCATTACTAATATTTGTAGCAGGTTGTGAAAACAAATGAAGCAGCAGCTTTTGACCCATCTCAGCCCGTCTTCCAAATAAGAGAATTTTCTTTTCAAATTGACTACGTAGAGCAATGATCTTCTCAAATGTTCCTACTCCCTTTTCTGCGGTCAGAATAATACCGTTCAAAAAAAATCGGATCCAACTTTCCATATCACTCGACGCACGAACAAGGGTTAGAGCATCGAAATATTCTCCTCGATTCTTTTCAAAATAATCTGATAAATAGAGTGCAGGTTTTTTAAGAATTTTATAGTCCACCAGCTGTAATGTTATTAATAATCTTCCGATGCGGCCATTCCCATCGAGAAACGGATGGATTGTTTCAAACTGATAATGACTCATCGCTAATTTAATCAGTTGTGGAATTTGAAGAGTCCTATTATGCCAAAATTTTTCCAAATCCGAGAGCAAACTTGGCAATTCATCATGATGAGGAGGAATAAAGGTCGCGTCTTTAAGCTTTGTTCCACCTATCCAGTTTTGACTCCTTCTGATTTCGCCCGGCTGCTTTTCTTTTCCACGCACACTATCTAACAATTTACCGTGGGTTTCCTGTAAAAGACGCATACAGAGCGGCAGCTTTTCAAGGCGATTAATCGCATAACCCATTGCACCAATATAATTCTGTACCTCTTTCCAATCATTTTTTCTTTCCGGAGAAATCTCTTCCAATGGCAAAACAGCTTCTTCCACTTCTGTTCGCGTGCCTTCAATACGTGAAGAAGTTGTCGCTTCTTTAATCACATGCATTTCTATAAAAAAATCGACATCGGGAACGAGCGTCGAATAGGCGTTTAGTTCGCCCAAAAGTCTCATAGCTTCCTCTAAAAGAAGAGTAATACGCTGATCTTCCCATAAATATGCTTGATTGATGAAGGTGGGAGAAAAACTTTGATATTCATATTCTTTTAAATAAAAATGCTTTTTATATTGTCCTGATTCATATTTCATTGTAAATATCCATTTCTTGAACTTGAGTTATATTATTTCTTATCTCAAGTTTAATGTTAATTTTGAGATATGTCAAATTATATCTCAAATTTAAGTATAATAATGAGATATGTATGGCGCTCATGTGAGTGGTTTTATGCTTGGTGTGGAAGACCGGGGATTAGATGCCTTATCACAGAATTTTCCGCTGTTGATCGGAATCATTTGCTGATCAATGTTCCCTTTCAAGCGGACAATACTGACCTTTTCCAATTCATCGATTTTGTCGAGATAGATGGGTTTGTTGGGCATTTCATTTTTCCTTTTACTATAAGTAATAAACGTGAGTTATGGTATTTCTTATCTCAAGTTTATACCTAATTTTGAGATATACTTCATCCAATGGTCTTTTTTTATCTTCATTGGAAGTCGCAAATTGCGGCTTCCAATCTTGACAGTAATCGTTGGTAGAAACCTGACACTTGGAACAAGATTAACCATTCCGTGGATATCCACGAAATGGTGTCTTATTTTTTCACTAAGCAGAAATTTTCTTCAATTTCTTATTTTGAGGGGTTTTAATATAATTATCGTCGCTAATAACACGTTTACCTGTTTTCTTTTCCAAGTCAACACGCGCTTTTCCGGCAACAGATCCGCCGTCAATCGCGGCCTCTTTATTTTGCGGAAATCCTTGAGTATCTTTGCTTCTGGTAATCGCCACCGTCGATGCCTCGCCTAACATAGAAAAAATCAATTCAAGATCATTCATATGATCACGCAGATTCTCGCGTTCCAGGCCTTTTAATTTTTTATATTCCGACGGAGTAACACCAAAAGCAGCTTTGGAAATCTCCGCGGTTAAAATCGCATATTCCCCCTGATTTTTGATCCCTCGATTGTTCCATTCATCTGTCAATTCTTCTCGAATCGCTATCCCGCGCACCCGTTTTTCGATCCATGCATCTGAATATCCTTTGGCTTTGTACGTGGCCCGCATTCTCTTCATCGCCAATTCCGGATCTTCAATTTCCTGAATCCGCTCATAACCAACTCTCGCCAACCAACGCTTGAATGGTTCGGCCTTGGGAGAAGGAATCGACTGAATAATGCGAAAAATTCCTTCTGTGTTGGCACAGTCCGTTGGATACAGTTTACCGTCAGCGGCCGGTAACTTCAGTTGGTGACAAATTGTCACCAACTCACTTCCTTCTTCTCTTAACCTCTGTGCCAATTTGTTCCAATATTTTCTTGCTTTGTTAATATCTGTTTGATCCGTTAAAACTTGTACAACATCAACGACAGAAAACCACCATTCATTATTGTGAAGTGTTTTTCTGATTTTGTTTCCTTTAAAAACGGCGATTTTGGTTAGAGACATTTCGTCTGACATGAGATTTCCCCTTTCTTTTTTATGGCGTTGCATGGGGAGATGCATACGCCATTGAATTGATAGACCTCGAGTGGTCGGGGAGACCGATATTTTTATACCATACATGCGTGTGGAAGTCAACATTCACTATAGGAGGGGGAATTGTGATTGTTCGGCATGCACCCACCTCACAACTTAAAATCCATCAAAGCTTTTGTTTCTTTGTCACTGAAGGGTTGGCACGATATTTCTTGATCATTAAAAACCAATATTCTTTCACCCTTTTTCTTAAATCGGCTGGCCGTATTATTGCCTATCAAAAATTTCGAATCCGCCTCACTCGCCACCGAAAAAATAACTTTAAGATCAATAAACTCTTTCATCCAGTCCGCCAAATATTTCTGGTCTATACGGCTGGTTGAATAAACAACGTAAACATTCTTTAAATTCTTAATTTTCGAAAGAGCCTTTTCCAACCGCTTCCTATCCGCATATACCATATCGCATTCTTCAATATGAATAAATATTTTCTGATTGTCTTCCCACTCGGCGGATTCATCGAGCACGTCCAATGCCTCTTGCGGATTAGTGATTACCGGCTCAATCAAATACTCCGACTGCCAATCAGAAAAGTCCGCCATGGTCATATCAAGGAAGATAAAACCGATTTCATCAAACGAATATTCGGTGGATAATTGTTTGTATAAGTTTTTGTGAAAAATACTTTTTCCCGAGGCTGAAATACCGGCGAGCAAAATGAACTTTATTTTTTCTTGTTCAAAATCCAACTCAACTCTTTTTCCCTCTTGATCACAACCTAAATAAATTTTTTTCATGGCTTAATTTCCGTTTGTATGACGAGATTATTATGTTGAATATAAGTTAGGTACGTGTCCCTGGAATTCTTTGTGCGCCAGAACCAATATCGACCATTTTCCCCAGATGGAGAAAATGGTTGGCAATATCTTGTCCTGAATTAACACAAGCTTGTTTCGCTTTTTCAATGACCGATAAAAATTTATCCCATTTTATATACCCTAAAATAATTTGCAGATCTCTTGCCGACCAATAATCCTGTTCTTGCTGATTTACTTTACGAATGGCTTCAAAGGCGGGATGTGATTTTGTGATGTGATTTTTCGTTATCATCAATTAACTCCTTGTTGATACGGAGAATCGTGGGGGTGATTATTCTTATACCAGTCATGCGTGTGGATGTCAATAAAATGTTCGGCAAGTAAAGCTCATTAAGCGTGTAAAGCGTCCATAACAACTTTGGGGTTGGCAGCAGCCACTTTTAATAGCGCTAAAGCGGGACCGTCAGGTTTTCTCCGCCCCTGCTCCCAATTTTGTAAAGTATCAATACTAACGCCGATCATAAAAGCAAATTCGGATTGTGTAACGTGAAGTTCTTCACGTATTTTCTTGATCATCACCGGATTAAATTTGAAAATACGCGTGGGTTTTAATTTTCCTTTATGGATTTTCCGAGCCTGGTCAATGCTCGTTAATAACTCCTTAAAATCATGATCTTTCATAACACGCCTCTTTTTACATATTCGCTTAAAATCTTTAATTGTTCCTTTGTCAAATCTTCTTGTTCTGATTTTTTATACGAAAACAGCAAATACATCTTCTCACCTTCCGAATAAACATAATAAATAATCCTTAATCCGCCTCTTTTTCCAGCGCCGGGAATGGCCCATCGCAACTTTCTTAATCCCCCGCATCCCGGAATAACTGCTCCCGCCTCGGGATTGACCACCAAAGCCCATTGCAAGTCTTTATACTCCCCGTCAGAAAGAACACTCGTTATTTTTTTTGTAAAAATCGGAGTTTCGATAATCTCCACTTCAGCCTCCTTTAAATAATACGTCATTGGCGTATATTTGTCAAGTCGAGGCCTAAATAAAAATACCCCGGCCGATTGTTAAAATCGAGCGGGGTTAAAGGGATGTTTTTATTGTATTCAACGCGGAAGTTTTGTCAACCAGACTTTTAGGGGAGCATTACAGGGACATGGCCCGTTCTCTCTGAGGATGTAACACCGGCGAGCAAAATGAACTTTATTTTTTCTTGTTCAAAATCCAGCTCAACTCTTTTTCCCTCTTCATCACAACCTAAATAAATTTTTTTCATGGGTGGATTTTCTGTTTGGACGAGGGGATTATTGTATTAAATATAAGTTAAGCGCGGGTTCCTAGAATTTCCGAATATTTATATCTTGCTAATAACTCTACACATGTTGTATTTAGCGTCGTTAAAAAGATTTCATCTATTTTGTTCTTTTGACACTGATAATGAAATGCCGTATTAAGTTTTGGGATTGCCATTTTGTCGACATTGTTTTCGATCCAAAACAAAAAATGTGCCGCCTGAGTATACCCTTCTGTAGGATTCCCATATTGTGATGTGATATCTTGTGCAACTTTTATCCTTACGTAATCAGCTATGCCTTCCATTATCCACCAAGCGGGGTGTAACCTCCCGATCTCACCTGGATAATTTTGTACAGCATGTGTTGCTTCATGAACTAGAACCCCCCAATTATTAGGATACAGAATTTGGTGGTTAACGACAATGCTTCCTTCTCGATATGCCGCGAAATCTTTATCTATAAAACTTACATTAACTTTTTTGTAATAGCCATATTGAGGATTTAATATTTCAATAATTTTCTTGTAATTGCAATCAAAATAATCAACTACTTCCTGTGCTTTTTGCAGCATATGAGATTCAAAAATAATATTACAGGAAATTCCACATATATTATTCATACAACCTGGTCCATTCTCTAGGAATACTTACTGACTCTGCTTTTTAACCAAGTCACGAAAGAAAGTGCAACCCAAATCAAAAGAATCAATACGCAAAAAATAAGACATTTTTCTAATGTCCATAAAACAGCTTTTTTGTTAATTAATAACCCCGCGCTATTATCTTGAATAAAAATAACCGATGATACCACACCGCAAATTAACAACAAAATGGTAAACGGAATGGTTTTCTTACTAAAAAGATATTTATCAACTAACCCAGCAAAACTCTGCACATAAATTTGAGGTTCTTCCTCTCCAATGGTTGGCGCACTAGTCGAATCACTTTGAATTACGTCAATTGCCGTTGGACTTTCATAAGCGGTAGGATATAAGGTCGCATCGCGATGAACTACCAGTTCACTGCTTGTTTCTTCACGCAAACCCGCCATTTTTTTGGGGGGCATGGTTTTCTTTTTTCCTCCCATTATTCTACCCCTAAAATAAGGTTTTTTATTTTTTCATGTTTATCCCACGAGTTTTCAGCAAAATCTTTTATCAGTTTAATTACTTCGGCAGGTTTCATCCTTTTACTAGGCTTCAAGAAATAATCAATATCAAAATATAGACCAACTTCAGGTATTTCTATTTCTTTTCTACCATAGAAAACTTTGGTAATTTGACTTTTTTCCATAGGCCCCGCTAAGGTATTAAAATTTCCAAACTTGTCAGCAAAATTTAATGGAACGCCAATATCTATCAGCTTTGCATTCATTACTTTCTCGGCTTCATTTGAAAGAGAGATATATTTTGAAACAAATCGAGTCTTAAGCTCATCAAAACTTTTTTCAAAAGTAGTACAAAACTTTGAACGAACTCCTATACGTTCTACTATAGGATCTATCTCAAAACCATCCAACCTTGATATAAAACTAAATAGTTTAATAGCTTGGTCGTAAAAATAGTTCTTTGTGGGAGAATCGTTACATAAAAATCCAGAGTTAAAAAATCCGACAAATGCATGATTCATATTTATTTTATCGTAAATATCAATTCGATTTTCCAAAATTCTCCACTCGGAAAGCTGCATATGCTCCGATACCATTTCCGCCCACGTTCCTCGATAATCCAATATCTTTGGATTTGGTTTATACCGAATCTCAAAAACATGCTCATTAATTACCTTATTCATTTTTTTCTCCTTCTATTAAAATAATTCTCCTTTAAACGCCTTTTGCATCAAGGAATTGAAGAGGCTTTGGAGTTGTGTTTCGGATTGCTTTAATTTTTCTTTATATTTCTCTACTTTTAGAACAAGATCGGCGAATTTTTGTTGTTTATCTTCTGGAGGCAAATCTAGTTTAATTGCCATAATATCTTCATTTGAAATATTTGCCTGTCTAACACCCCGACTAACTGTAGTAAGATTTTGCTTAATATATGGATGTTTTAAATAATAATATAAAAATATTGGATTCAATTTTTTATCTTCAATTTGGAGCTTCCCTACTCGTTGATTAAGCAAATACTCTGAATACTCAGCAGTAACAATGCAGACATTGCCGTAATCTTCCTTTCCTGTTGTCCCCGTAAGACTAATTAATAAATCGAATGGTTTTATAATAAATTTACAGTATCTTTCACGAGCATTAAACGGCATAAAAGAACAGGTATATATATCAAAGCACCCTTTATTTACCGTGCCAATCTTTATTACTGGAATCCCTCGTTTTTCAAATTCTGTACTTTTAAACGCATAACCACCCAAAACTTTCAGATAATCACCAAGTACGCTTTTAAATTGTATGTATCGTTTTGTCGGATCCCCAAACATCTCCAAAAACGCGGATTTGAGAAATCTGTCGGCCAGGCGCAATGTCTGACGACGTTTTTCTATAATTAATTCCACTTTTCTCAAGAGTTGAGCCACTTCTTTTTGATGACTAATATCTAAATCATTAATCTTTATTCTTTCCACATCACTTAAACCAATAGAAGGATACGACGGATCTTTTATTAATCTACTTGGCCTAAAAAATCTTAAAAAATACATTAAGTAATCGGAGTCTAATACATTACTGGGAGTAATGGCGGCCAAATGACTCACTACATAGGCTGGTTGTTTTAGGTTATAAACACGATCCTTGGTTGCAGACATCCCACTTTTCGCAAAAAGAACCGTACCACTCGGAAACAATTTAAGTCGATATCTTTTTACGGCATCCTTAGTGACTTTTTCCAAACAATCTTCGCCTCGACCAGCAATTAATTCCTCCAAACTACCTGCACGAACAAAAGGCATTCCAGCCAAATCGAAATCATCTTCCCTTTGTGGAGCTCCTTGTCCAGCGGTTATTGTTGCACAATTTTTTAATAGCAATTGCTTCATTTCAACATCTTCTCAATTTCTCTAATTTCCTTCGCGATTTCAGTCTCAAGCGCTGAAGTACTGGCCAATATAGCTTGCGGCAATTCGTATTCAACTTCTTCATATTCCACCGGCTTATAGCGAGAAATAGAAAGATCGTATTTATTTTCTACAATTTCAACTTTATCCACCCAAAACCATTTCTCCCCTTTGCCTGGGGATTTCTTTTTCTCACGTCGACGCCACTTGGCAATAATGTCAGGAATATCGTTTTGATCGACCTTGTTACGTTTATCATCTAATGAAAATCCGTCGGACTGCATATCATAAAACCAGACCTTATCCGTCGTTCCGCCCTTGGCGAAGATCACCACTGCCGTCGATACGCCGGCATAAGGTTTGAAGACACCCGACGGCATTTTGATAATGCCTTGCAACTCGTTTTCTTCAACTAACATTTTGCGGGCGTCTTTGTGCGCATTAGATGATCCAAATAAAACGCCATCAGGAACAATGACGCCGCATTTCCCTCCGATGACAAGGATTTCAACAAAGAGATTCATAAATAAAAGTTCTGTTTTTGTGGTTTTAATTTTGAGACGATCAGAGATATCGGATTTATCGATACTGCCTTTAAAGGGTGGGTTGGCGAGAACGATTTCATATTTATCTTTTTCTTCATACACTTTAGAGAGTGCGTCGGTGTACCGAATATTGGGTTTGTCGATTCCATGCAACACGGCATTCATGAGCGCAATGCGGACCATCGTTGTGTCAAAGTCATAACCATGCAGCGCTTTTTCTTTTAAGAATGCACGTTGTTTCTTATCGGTAATCTTATCACCCACCAAATGATGCGGAACGCCTTCGTCGTCGATCTCCAAAACATCAGGTGAAGTGTTTTCCTTTAAAATATGCTGATAAGCGTTGATCAAAAAACCGCCTGTACCACAGGCTGGATCACAGATATGATCTCCCAATTGAGGATCAACCAATTCGACCATCATTCGAATAATATGTCGAGGTGTTCTAAATTGTCCATTTTTACCCGAAGACTTAAGCTCACTTAAAAGGAATTCATAAATGTCACCCTGAGTATCCTGATTTTGCTGGGTAATATTTAGATCATCGATCAACTTAACCGATTCCTGCAAAAGAGAAGGCTTGGGGATCATAAAGACCGCATCCTTCATAGATTGGCTAAATTGATGTTCTTCGCCTTTTAAAGTCTTAATAAAAGGAAATACTTTATCGCGCACATGCGCGATCATTTCTTCGGCGGGCATATTGATCCAGTAGGACCAACGGCAATTTTCCTGTCCCTTGTAAATGGAAGTATATTTTTCATTCCGACGTTCGGCCGCTTTTTTATGCACAAGATCCATATCTTCCAGGCGCTTCATGAAAATGAGGTAAGAAATCTGCTCAATGGCTGTTAGTGGATTGGCAATGCCCCCTTCCCAAAACTTATTCCAAAGCCTTTTAATTTGTGTTTTTAGTTCATTTTCAAGCATTTTATTCCTTTCAAAAGTAGGTAATATCTCTCTTGAATAGGGTAATTTTTATGTTTTTACCCTATTTAAATCACTTTATTGCCTACTTTTTGATCCATTTAGCACCCCGCCCCCGATTGGTGGCGTAAATTTTATCGGCATCGCGCAACTCCCGAATGACAAAACGTATCATGTCTTTGCTTATACTAGGATATTCTTTTTCAATATCCGCTATTGAAAAAGGTAAAACCGCCCGATCTATAAAATCCTTAACTTGTTTTGTTTTTGACGTATTTTCTTTAACAGCACCCGCTCTGGCCTCGAACTCTTTATAGGCACTAAGCAATGTTCCATAAAAATAACGTAACCAGGGTTGAGGATCGTGCTTTTCTTCGTGCCAATTTTGGGAAGATTTTTCCAAAGATTCATAATACGTTTCTTTGCTTTGTTCAATAATTCGTTCCAAACTTATATATTTACCGACGGTGAACCCAGCCTGATATAAAAGAAGTAAAGTCCAAAGTCGTGCGGTACGCCCATTACCGTCTTGAAAAGGGTGAATACATAAATAATCTAATACGAATAGTGGAATTAAAATAAGGGGTGAATAATTCCTTTGCCTTAAAAGATACTGAAAAGAATTCACCAGACTGTGAGTATACAAATAAGTTTGGCTAGCTGGTGGT
>JAGOSC010000024.1 GCA_018062515.1 Candidatus Omnitrophota bacterium | reverse complement strand
TGTTCTACATTCTCTTTATTCCGGATTACCCTCAAATACACCGTCGGTACAGGGAGAATTATTTTACGGCGTAAAAGGGTGTGTTCCCGCCTTTAATTTTATGGACAGAAAACTGGCTCAATCGGTGAAGATGTTCGACGCGCAATATGTTGAACAATTTGAACCACGCCTCGCCGAACAAGGAGAAGGTCTATTAAAAGGAGGAAGTGCTTATTCGAATATTTATACCGGCGGAGCGCAAGAGGCTCACTTTTGCGCGGTCCATCTGGGCATAGGTCGTGTTTTTCATTCAAAGAATTTTTTTGTTTTCGCCATTTTAATTATTCTTTACATAGATATTTTCATCCGGACATTCATTTTACTGACGATTGAATTCTTTCTGGCTTTATATGACTCTATTCGAGGAATGATCAAACGCAAGATTTTCTATAAAGAAATAGAAATGATTTGGCTGCGCGTTTTAGTCTGCATTTTTCTTCGGGAACTGATCGTGGCCGGAGCTTGTATGGATATTGCGCGCGGCTTACCGATTATTCATATGAATTTTTTAGGCTATGATGAGCAGTCGCATTGCCGTGGTCCGTCGTCGAGATTTGCCCACTGGTCTTTGCAAGGAATTGATCATGCTATCCGCCGTATTGATCATGCGATCAAACATTCCTCGCATCGTGAGTATGATTTGTGGATTTACGGAGATCATGGCCAAGAGAAAACGGTTCCTTACCTTATAGAGCATGGATTGACCATCAAAGAGGCCGTTCAAAAATTGTTCGGCTCATCTAAAATAACCTGCGAATTATCTGCATTAAAAGAGAAACAATCTTCCCGGGCAAAACTTTTATATAAATCCAAAAAGAAGATCATAGAAAGTATTTTTCCGTCGGTGGATGCAGAAACGATTATGGTCACAGCCATGGGCCCATTAGGCCATATTTATGTAAATAAAAAAATGGATGACGAGGAAAAGAATTTTTACGCACATAAATTAGTGTCCGAAGTCAAAATTCCTCTAGTATTGATTCGACAAGAACAAGAAAAAATTTTAGCTTTCACCGCCCAGGGAACATTTTCTTTGCCCGAACAAATTGCCGACGTCATTGGAGAAGATCATCCTTTTCTTGAAGATATGAAAGAAGATATCATCCGTATCTGTAAACACCATAATGCGGGCGATTTTGTCATTGCCGGATGGAGTAAGGGAATGACACCGATCAGCTTCCCGATGGAATTTGGCGGTCACGCCGGTTTCACCAAAGAAGAAACCAATTCTTTTGCTTTATTGCCAATGGACGCGCCTGTGCAAACTGGTAAAATCTATTTACGCCCGACGGATTTACGGGAAGCGGCGCTGCAGTTCTTAAATCGCGGATCAATTACTCAATCTTCATTCAGCGACGATAAAGTGCAAATAACCTCAACTAAAATAAAGGTGGAAACGTGAAATCTTCGGATTTGTTTGTTAAATGTTTGGAGAATGAGGGCGTAAAATATATATTTGGCGTTCCGGGCGAAGAAACGGAAGATATTTTATTTTCTCTGGAAAAATCAACTATTCAATTTATTCCGACGAGGCATGAACAAGGCGCCGCGTTTATGGCCGATGTATGGGGGCGATTGAGCGGGAGAGCAGGTGTTTGTCTATCAACCTTAGGGCCGGGAGCCACTAATTTGGTAACCGGGGTGGCGGACGCAAATCTCGATAAGAGTCCTGTCGTTGCTATATCCGCGCAATCAGATCTGAAACGCACCCACAAAGAAAGTCATCAACATATTAATCTCGTTGAACTTTTCCGTCCGATCACAAAATGGAACTCGTCCATTTCTAGCCCCGAGGTTATTCCTGAAATTGTGCGCAAGGCTTTTAAAGTCGCCGAGAGTGAAAAACCTGGAGCTACGCATATTGAGTTTCCAGAAGATGTTGCCGGAATGGATGTCGACGGAGAACCGATCCTTTGTAAACGCGTACGCCGGCCGGATCCGGATGATCAAGCACTGGATGAGGCGATAAGCATACTAAAGAAAGCCAAGTATCCTATTATTATCGCCGGTAATGGAGCTGTTCGAAAGTTAGCGTCTGAGCAGCTTAATTTTTTAGTTAAAAAACATAATATTCCTGTCTTGCATACATTTATGGGACAAGGTGCGGTTACGGATTCACCGCAGATGTTATTCACGATTGGATTCGGTTTTCGCGATATTAATATGGAAGCTGTCGAAAAGGCGGATGTGGTCTTGACGATTGGATATGATATTGCAGAGTATGCGCCGAATCACTGGAATCCCAAGAAAAATAAAAAAATTATTCATATTGATTTCACATCGGCGGAAGTTTACGCGCATTATCAACCACAAGTCGAGATCGTCGCTGATATTGCGGCCACGCTCAAAGTTCTTAATGAAAAATTAGACGCAAATAAATGTAAATTTTATAGCAAATGGTATCAACCTATCCGTGAACGAATGATAAAAGACATTGCCAGTTACGCTTTAAAAAAGGATCAGGCCTTCACGGTTCCCGGTGTTTTGAATATTCTTCAGAGCATTATGAAAGATGATGATCTATTAATCAGCGATGTTGGCACGCATAAAATATGGATCGCCAGAAATTTTTCGGCTTGTTGTCCGAATGGGTTAATTATTTCTAACGGATTAGCGAGTATGGGCATTGCACTTCCCGGTGCTGTGGCAGCGGCTTTATATGAACCGAAACGAAGAATTGTTGCGGCCATGGGTGACGGCGGATTCATGATGAATTCGCAAGAATTAGAAACAGCGAAACGCTTAAAATTAGGTTTCACGACGATTATTTTTAATGACAATGATTACGGATTAATCAGTTGGAAACAAGAAATGAGCCGCGGAAGATCAACTGGAACAATAGTTTCGAATCCTGATTTTAAAGCTTACGCTGAAAGTTTCGGAATTAAGGGCTACCGTCCCAAAAATGTTAAAGAGCTTAGGGATCAGTTAACTCATTCCATTCGCAAAAGAGAATTAAGCGTTTTTGAAATACCCGTTGATACTAAAGTAAACGACGAATTAATAAAGAAATTAAAAAAGATTGAGGAGAGTAAAAATGGAAAGCGTAAATCCAGCGACGGGTAGGAAAATAAAATCATATCAGGAAACCTCGCTTCCGGAAGCGGATCTTATGATTCAACAGGCGCAGAAATCCTTCGAAGGATGGAAAAAGCTGTCCTTTATTGAACGTGGCCAAAAAATGAAAAAGGCATCTGCTATTCTCCTCGAGAATAAAGAAAAATATGCGCGGCTTATGGCCAATGAAATGGGAAAACCATTTTCGCAAGGGAAGGCGGAAATTGAAAAATGCGCCTGGGCATGTAATTTTTACGCGAAGGAGGCCAAGAATTATTTGGCATCCGAATTGGTTAAGACCGAGGCAAGAAAAAGTTTTATCTGTTATGAACCATTAGGAATTATTCTGGCGATTATGCCGTGGAACTTTCCTTTTTGGCAAGTCTTTCGCTGTGCTGCTCCCACGCTGATGGCGGGCAATGCCATTATTTTGAAACATGCATCGAATGTGTGCGGATGCGCATTGGCGATTGAAGATGTATTCAAGAAGGCCGGTTTTCCAAAAGGTCTTTTTCGCAGTGCACTCATACCGAGTAAAGATGTAAAACGTTTGATTCAACATCCATATATTCAAGCTGTCACATTGACCGGCAGCACACAGGCGGGACAAAAGGTGGCAGCTCAAGCTGGTGAGGTGGTTAAAAAATGTGTGTTGGAATTAGGGGGCAGTGATCCTTATATTATCTTGGAAGATGCCGACTTAGAACGTTCCGTCGAGAGTTGTGTGGCATCACGCCTAAACAATGCGGGACAAAGCTGCGTGGCCGCGAAGCGGTTTATCGTAGTCGAATCAATCTTTAAGAGATTTACAGAAAAATTTGTCGAGAAAATGGACTTACATAAGATGGGAAAACCTTTAGATAAAAAAGTGACGCTAGGACCCTTAGCTCGGCATGATTTACGCGATCAGCTCCATAAACAAGTTGTTGAAAGTATTGAAAAAGGCGCGCAGCTTTTATTAGGCGGACTTATTCCCGATGATCCGGGCGCTTTTTATCCGCCGACGGTGTTAATCAATGTTAAGCCGGGAATGCCGGCGTATCATGAGGAATTATTTGGACCCGTCGCCTCGGTTATTAAAGCGGTCGATGAAGAAGAGGCCATTCATATCGCGAACGATACTCCGTTTGGTTTAGGTTCGGGGGTATTTACACAAAATTTAAAACGCGGTGAGCGGATTGCTGTTCAGGAAATACGCGCCGGAAGTTGTTTTGTGAATGATTACGTAAAGTCGGATCCGCGGTTACCTTTTGGAGGCATTAAGCAATCCGGATATGGACGGGAATTATCAGGTTTTGGCATCCGTGAATTTGTAAATATAAAGACAATCTGCATCAATGATTAATCATTTATTTTTCAACGATCTTCATTGTGAAATTTTTTAATTGTAAATTAATCTTCTTTTAATGTCGTATTTGATAAAAAGGAATCATGAAAAAGATTTTAATTATGGAGAATAAAGAAGAAATTAGAGTTGTATACACAGAACTACGGCCGGGCGGTTTTGAGGTCGTGGAGGCTAGAAATGCAGTTGAGGTGGTCGATAATATTATCCGCGAAAGATTGACTCTGCAGCGTTTAGACACCGATCTTTTTGACATTCAAGGTCAAGGATACGTGCAGGTATCGCATGGCGACGATCCTCTAGGTAAATCCATGACGGTTAGCGTTTATTTATCGGTCGATAAAAAGAATATGAAAAAAAGATTATGAGAAAAATAATATTAATCTTAATACTAGCATTTTTTGTAGAAGCTTTTCTGGGATCGCCCTTTAAAACCCTAGCCGAAGAAGAGACTGTTAAGAGTTCAGGGGATGCTATTCTCTATTTGGAAGCTCTTGAAAGCCGCGACGAGAAAGTTAAATATTTGCTGGATCATGGGAAAAGATTTATGGAAGAACAGAAATATAAAGAAGCCCGTGAAATTGCCGAATACATCCTAGATAAATTAGATGACACGTCCGTCGAAGCCAAAGATTTATTTACGGAAGCCCAATCCAAGGAAGAACCCGCCGATATGCCGCAGTTAAACCCGGTTCAAATCCCTCTCGGGGAATGAAAAGTTCAAATCTGCCTCGATTTTCTTTCATTCCCCCTGTTTTCCTTCCAAAAAAGTAGACACAAACACGCGTTGGTATTACTATAAATACAAACTTACAATCAATTTTGAAAAGAATAAAAGTCTTTTATGCGTATTGTCGTCGATATCGGGCATCCCGCCCACGTCCACTTCTTCAAATATTATATTCAGGAAGCCCAGAAAAAGGGGCATAAGATATTAATCACCGTTGCTGATAAGGATATCGCCTTAAAATTGCTTGAGGATTATCATCTGGATTATGTTCTTTTAGGTCGCACAGGGAAATCATTATTCGGGAAAATTTTAAGCGTGCCGATTCTCGACGGGAAATTGCTCAAAGCTGTCAAAGCCTTCAAACCTGATTTATTTTTGGGATTAGGATCTATTCGCTGTACACATGTCGCGCGATTGTTAGGAAAACATTCCATTATTTTTAATGATACTGAAGCGACGATCAAGGAACATATTTTGTATTATCCTTTTGCTAACCGAATTGTTTCTCCTCGCTGTTTTGGTCGTGACTTTGGAAAAAAACATATACGTTACGATGGTTATCATGAATTGGCTTATCTTCATCCAAATCGTTTTCAGCCGAATAAAAAAGTTTTGGATGAGTTGAATATTAATCCGGATAAAAAACTATTTATTATCCGATTTATCTCTTGGGAAGCGACTCATGATATCGGACAAAAAGGTTTTAGCGATGAAGGAAAGATACACTTGGTTAACTTATTAAACCAACAGGGACGAGTGATCATCACGTCGGAAGGAAAGTTGCCTCAAGAGTTAGAAAAATATCAACTGACAGTGAGCCCGACGAAAATGCACGATTTATTGTATTATGCCGATATGTATATCGGTGAAGGTGCGACGATGGCGT
This sequence comes from Candidatus Omnitrophota bacterium, assembly GCA_018062515.1. Lineage (GTDB taxonomy): Bacteria > Omnitrophota > Gorgyraeia > Zapsychrales > Zapsychraceae > JAGOSC01. The sequence continues at coordinate 33,351 of JAGOSC010000024.1, read as the reverse complement.
CGGAGGCGGCAGTTTTAGGAACACCAGTGGTTTTTTTAAGTACGCTGGTGCACAATTATCTGAAAGAACAGGCTGAACAATATCAATTGATGTCTATCCATCATGAACAGGATGGAGCGCTGGCTCAAGTAAAGGAATGGTTGGCTGTTTCCGACTTAAAAAAAGAATTTCAACTCCGCAAAGATAAAATGCTGAAAGATAAAGTGGATGTGACAGATTTTATGGTTAATTTCATTGAAGATTATGCCGCCCGGTACATGAGAACATGAATATTCTCGTCGCTGCACGATTAAATTCCGAATATAAATTGAGAATGACGCTGGATCCGATCATTCATCTGGATTGTGTTGATCAAATTTTCCTAGTCCGCCGATATCCCATCCAATTACCCAAAACAATTTGTTATTCACCGCCCAGTCTTCTAAGAAAGTCGATTATCACGACGGAACTCTACCGTATTTGGATGATTTTTTATCTTTGTTTGACCCAAAAAGTGAACTGTCTCATGGGCATTCATTTTATTTTCCATTGCGTTTATGTTGCGCTGGCAAAAATGATTTTTCGTATACCGCTGATTATGTTGATCATTGAAAGTCCGGATAAGTATCGTCGGAAGGGCTTATTTAAATTTTTTCTCCGTCGGGCAGATTTGATTGGTGTTCGGGGAAATCATTCGAGAAAACACATCCTTGATTTAACCGGTTTGGATGATCATAAAGTTTTTATCACCCCGGATATTCATGAATTTAATCATGTTCAGAATAATTCACAACCAAAGATCTATGATCTTATTTTTGTTGGATATTATACCCAAGCGAAGCGATTAGATATCCTTTTAGATGTTTTGGATAAGGTCCGAAAGAAAATTCCAAACGTCAAACTCGCTATGGTTGGAGATGGACCGCTTAGCGATATGGTCACTCGAAAAATCAAGGAGCTTGATTTAGCCGGAAATATCGACCGCCTCGGATTTGTGGAGAAAATCGATGATTATCTTAATCGTTCTAAAATATTCATCATGACGTCTCAAACGGAAGGCTTGCCCACGGTTTTGCTGGAAGCAATGCAATTTGGTTTGCCTCTCATTGTTCCGGATGTGGGGGATATTAAAGATCTTGCCATTAATGGTCAAAACGCAATAGTCGTTGAACCCCTAAAAACTGAACAATTCGCGGACGCGTGTGTTCAATTGCTTACCAATGAGTCCTTATATAACCGCATGGTTGAGAATACGCGCAAAATGTTTAGCGAAAAACAAAAGAATCATACGGCTGGTCATGTTTGGAATGTCTGGAAAAGGCACATAGAAAGCTCCATAAAGCTCAGCTAAAATATACTTGCCTTGGCTGATCATTCTGTATATGATAAACTTTAATATTGTTAATTATAGTAAAAGCCGCCAAAGGCAGACCTTACCCCCTTGCAAGCAAGGTAGGCAGGTCATTTCCTTCAATTGAGGAATAAAAAAGATGAACAGGAGCGTTTATGGGTGCGATTCATTTGACAGAACAAAATTTTAAAACAGAAGTCATTGATTCCCAAATTCCCGTCCTGGTGGATTTTTGGGCCGAATGGTGCGGTCCGTGCCGGATGATCGGTCCTATCATTGAAGAATTGGCGCAGGAATTAGATGGGCGTTTAAAAGTCGGAAAAGTAAATGTCGACGAAGCCCAAGGATTAGCTGCGCAATACAATATCATGTCCATACCTACTATGTTGATTTTTAAAAGCGGTTCACCGGTCGAACAGATCGTCGGGGCCATGTCTAAGAATCAACTCCTGGTAAAAATTAAACCGCAAATTTCATAAACGATGGAATTTCGCATACGCAAATCAGCCCATAAAATTTTAGGTTAGGTTATTATTATGATGATTGAATTTTGTTTTTGTAAAATTACTTATGCCACCATTACCCAAGCTGAACTTCATTACGAAGGAAGTATCACCATCGATGGAAAAATCCTCGCGAAAGCCGATATTATCCCCGGACAAAAGGTGCAGATTGTGAATTTAAATAATGGTGAGAGATTTACCACCTATGCCATCGCTGGTAAGCCAGGCTCCGGCATTATCTGTCTTAACGGACCTGCCGCCCGGCTGGGTTTAGTTGGAGATAAAATTCATATTTTAAGTTATGTTTTTGTTGATAAACAAGAAGCCAAATCACTTAAGACAAAAGTTATTCCTCTCGGTCCAAAAAATAAAATGAAATAATGAACTTACCTAAGTTGAAAATCAGGCTTTATGGCGATCCCTGTCTGCGGAAGAAATCAAAAAACGTCGATGAAGTCGGTGTCGTCGAGAGATTGCTGATCAGGGCGATGATTAGAACCATGCAGGAACAAAAAGGAATTGGTTTAGCGGCTCCTCAAGTCGGCATAAATCAGAGAATCCTCGTCGCTGATATAGGTGATGGTCCTATCGCGGTCATTAATCCCGTCGTTAAAAGGAAAAGTGGCTCTGCGGTTTTGGAAGAAGGATGCTTAAGTATTCCGGAAGTTCATATCAATGTAACTCGGCCGTTCTCGGTGACGGTTGAATACATGGATATCGAAAATAATATTATTGAGCAAACATTTGAAAATTTAATGGCTCGCGTCATTCTGCATGAAATGGATCATATCGACGGGAAATTGATTGTTGACTACGCCACGAAAGAAGAATTACAAAAGATTAATCCGGTTTTAGAAAAGATCGAACAGTTACAAAAAGGTCCGCAATAATGACTCAGCACGTCAAAGAACAGCTCAAAACAAAGACGCAACTGCCATCATGGTTTAAACAGCCTTTGCCGGATATGGAAAATATTAAGTCGATGAAATCCATGTTTCGTTCGTCGGGCTTACATACTGTTTGTGAAAGTGCGCGTTGCCCAAATATAGGAAAATGTTGGAGTGAACGCGTAGCGACATTTATGATTTTAGGCGAGATTTGTTCACGCGCGTGCCGTTTTTGCGCGGTGAAAGCTGGACGTCCGACTCCCGTCGACGAGAAAGAACCGGAAAACGTTGCTATTGCCGTCAAAAATCTTAATTTACGTTATGTCGTGATTACTTCTGTTGCCCGCGATGATTTGGATGATGAGGGGGCGGAGCATTTTTATCAAACCATTCAACAAATCCGAACGATCAGCCCGCAAACCAAAATTGAAGTTCTTATTCCTGATTTTTCTAATAAAGAAAAAAGTATTCGACGATTGATTGAAGCTAAGCCTGAGGTGGTCAGCCACAATATCGAAGGTGTCCGACGTGTATCTCAGATGATCAGACCACAAGCTCAATATCAACGTTCTTTAGACGTATTAAGAAATTTCAAAACTTTTGATCCGTCGATATTCACGAAATCCAGTTTTATGGTGGGATTTGGTGAATCCCATGAAGAAATTGAAGAGGTTATGAGAGATTTATTTAAGACTGGTTTAGATATCTTGACGATTGGCCAATACCTTCAACCCACACAACTCAAACGACATTTACCCGTCGACCGCTTTTACACGCCGCAGGAATTTGATTTTTATAAACAACTCGGCCTGAACATGGGATTCAAACATGTGATGAGCGGGCCTTTGGTTCGCAGTTCATACATCGCCGAAGAAGGTTTTAACGAATGCTTCGCTAAGTCATCATGATTAAAACTTTATTTAATTATTTTCTAAGAATCGGTATCAGCGTCGCGCTATTGTGGTGGCTGTTTACGAAAATCGATATGGCAAAGACCGGCCAAGTCATTAAATCTGCTGATTTGAAGTATATTCTTGTCGCCTTTTTATTTTTTTCTTCCACCTATGTGCTGACATATCATCGTTGGAAACTTTTCATCAAAGCACTCAAGCTTGATGTTCCCTATCGTGAAATTGTCCGTTATTTCTTTATCGGCATGTTTGGAAATTTATTTTTGCCAAGCGCAATCGGCGGGGACGCGATTAAGATTTATGGACTGTGCAAATATACAGCGCATAAAGCTAAAGTTGTTGCGTCTATTTTACTTGATCGGTTGAGTGGATATGCTGGATTAGTGATTGTCGTCGTCGTTGCTTTTTCCGTCGGATATAAATTGGTGAACAGCCCCGGCGTTATTATTCCCATTCTTTTAATTGTTCCCGGTACGATCGTGATTACGGCGGTCTTGTTCAATGAAGCGATTTATGAATTTTGTTGCCGGATTTTTGATCGTGTTCCAAAGATTAAAAAAGCACTGATGCAGATGCACTATGATATTGCTTTAGTCAAAGATAATAAAAGTGCCGGTTATGCCGCCATCGGATTATCGTGTGTCTCACATGTTTGCATAGCTGTATTATCTTTTTTTATTGCCAAAGCACTTCATCAAGATGTGAAATTGATTTACTTTTTAATTTTCTTTCCTTTAATCAGCGTTGTGTCTTTATTGCCGTCTTTGGGCGGCTTAGGCGTCCGTGAAGCCGCAGCTGTATATTTTTTTGGGAAGATCGGCATCGATTCGGGCATTGCGGCAAGCATTACTTTAATCTCATATATTTTCATGGTTATTGTCGGATTAATCGGCGGAGCAATTTATGTCTTTACATTATCTTCTGGACGGATACAACATCCTTCACCAAAACCCGAAGTTAACTCACCTTGATATCGATCAGCAGCGTTTGGTTTTTGTCCGGGATATTGAAAATTTCCGGCCGCAGGGAAGCACAAATAATAAAGTAACTTTGGTCTTTGATGGACGACGAGGACGATCCGCGCCCATTGAGTCTACAGTCGTTAATATTATTCATACTTTGGATGAAACCGCGGATGATTGGATTAAACGAAACGTTCAGCAATCTGCCAATAGCAAGAATTTTATCGTCGTGACGGATGACCGTGACATTCAGTATTCGGTACGGGCGGCTGGAGCAAAGTTATGTTCGGTAAAAGAATTCTTAGCCAGATTCTCAGGTTCAGCACCGAGAAATTCCTCTTCATTCTCAAAAGAAATCGGACAAAGTACAGTAGAAAAAATTAATGAAGAACTTAAGTCACTGTGGCTGAAAAAGAAAGATCCCGAAGAAAAATAGCTGGCCGCCTTAATAAATTTATTTCTAATAACATTATTTTTTATTATAATAAGTGTCCATGAAGACCGTACTTACTTCAATGATTGATTATATAAAAGGCATGGGTAATGCGCTTTGGTTTCTAGGTGAGATTTTTGGCCATATTTTGCGTGGACGAGTCCGTATCGGAGAAGTTTTTAAGCAAGTCTATGAACAAGGGGTTCAGTCAGTCATTATCATTGTTCTTACGTCGATAGCCTCCGGATTGGTTTTGGCTTTGCAAGGATATGTGGCCATGAATCGTTTCGGTGCCAAGGAAGTGATCGCGACTTTGGTTGCCTTGTCTTTGGTCCGGGAATTAAGCCCGGTTTTTACGTCGCTGATTTTTTCCGGTAAGGCCGGAGCGCGGATCACCGCCGAGTTAGGTTCGATGAATGTCAATAGTCAGATCTTGGCTACGCGTACCATGGGTGTTGACCCGATTGAATTCTTAGTCGTTCCGCGGTTCATCGCTGTTCTTATGGTTCTCCCTATTTTAACCATTATCTCTGAAATCGTCGGTATCACCGGCGGATATCTTGTTGGAGTTAATGAAGCGCATATGACGGGTGCTTTTTATATCAGTCAAACCATCAAGGCCATTCAATTCGTCGATTTTTTTAGCGGATTTGTTAAAGTTATTTTTTTCTCCATTCTTATTGCCTGGATTTGCTGTTATCAGGGATTTTTTACACAAGGTGGGTCTTTAGGAGTGGGGCAATATACCACGCGCGCCGTCGCGTTATCTTACATCTATGTCATATTATCCAATACATTGTTAACGAAATTTATTTTGACCTTTTGGGGGTAAAAATGTTGAACCGTACAAAAATTTATTTTACATTAAGCGTTTGTTTGATTGTTTTTTCCGTCGGATGCGCAGCCCGTTCGGGAAATAAAGGGAATGTGCAACAATACGTCGCTAATATGGAAGCGGAATGGATCCGTAACGGTGAACCGATTGTCTTTGAAAACGAATCTTGGTATCCCGTCGACGGTATTGAAAGTTTAATAGATACGGAAGTGATGCCCGTCGTTGAATACAAAGGTGTGACTGTCTTTATCGATAAAGTCGATGTCAGGCCGTACAATCGTCTTTATACGAAGTTCGGCATCAATAAATACCGCTATTTCAAAACCAAACAAGAATAAATATGATTCAGGTGAGTAATGTTTATAAAAGTTTTAACGGACAGCCGGTTCTGGATAATATTAATTTCAAAATCAGTTCCGGTGAAATCGTTGTCATTCTCGGAGAGAGCGGGACGGGAAAAAGCGTTTTATTGAACAATATGATGGGTTTACTTAAACCCGATCAAGGCCAAATCATGATTAACGGACAAGACATTACTCAATTAAAAGAAAAACAGTTGTTGGAATTAAGAAAATCGATCGGTTTTCTTTTTCAGGAAGGCGCTCTGTATGATTTTATGAATTGTTTTGATAATATTGCTTTTCCGTTACGTGAACATACACGTCTCAAAGAAAAAGACATTCGTATTAAAATTGAACAGATCTTGAAATTGATTGATTTACAAGGCGTGGAGAAAAAATTCCCGTCTCAATTGAGCGGAGGAATGAAAAAACGTGTCGCACTCGGCCGGGCCATTGTCCTCGACAGTAAAATTTTGTTTTGTGATGAGCCCACGTCGGGCCTGGATCCGATCCGCAGCCGCGACATTTCAGATTTGATCAGAAATGTTTCAAAAAAACTCAATTGTACGACGGTGGTCACGTCGCATGACATTAAGAATTCATTGCGTATCGCGGATCGATTGATTCTTCTATCAAAAGGAAGGATTCTCTTGGATGGTTCAAGAGAAGCCTTCGAACAATCCAGTGTTCCGGAAGTACAAGCCTTTATAAAATGACAGGAGAGATATGACCACAAATAATTTGTCCAAAAATTTTTTAGCCGGTTTATTTTTTCTTCTGGGAATATTTTTAATCGTCGCCTTTATTTTCACCTTAGGGAAGGATAAAGGCCTGACGGAATCTAAGTTTCAGATTCAGGTTATATTCAGAGATATTGGGGGGCTTTCCGAAGGGGCGCCGGCAAGATTATCCGGTGTTAATGTGGGGAATGTGGCTAGAATAGATTTTCTGGATGAACCTATCGACGGACGCAATGTTCTGGTTGTCATGAATATACAAGAGCGATTCAGGAAACAATTCAATCAAAATGTGCATTTTTCCATAGCCACCGAAGGTGTTTTAGGAGAGAAACTGATGGAAATTAGTGTCATCGAAGGTGGAAGTCCTGATTTAACCAAACCGTTTATTGGCGAAGATCCCCTGGATGTGGCTGATCTTACTCAAACATTCAGTCAAGCCGCGCAGTCATTTACCAAGACGGCGGAGGAAATGAGTAAAATCGACATGGTGGAATTGTCAGATGTAATGATGCAATCATCAAGGGCGCTCTTGACCACTTCTGAAAGTTTGGATCAAATTATGAAGGAAATCGATGAAATATCCCATAAATCTAAACGTTTGTTTGACCGCCTTGAACAGAAATTGATTGAAGGGGAATTATTTAAGGTCTTTTAATAGTCAATAAAAATAAGAATTAGAGAGGTCATATGTTCATTATTGGAAATTTTTTAATTGCCGTAGCCGCAATAATTGGTATAATCCTACAGTTAGTTACCCTGTTAATATTTATTCGGGCCGTAATCAGCTGGTTTTCACCGGATCCTTATAATCCATTGGTTCGTTTTTTAGACCAAGCAACCGAACCAATACTGCAGCCGCTACGGCGATTTATGCCGCCGATGGCTGTTGATTTTTCGCCCTTTATTGCCCTTCTTTTAATTATATTTATTAACAGGTTTTTTGTGGCATCGCTGAGTGATGTGGGTTATAGGTTAAAATATCAGTCAGAGCGACGAGGATATCCAGAATTGTTGGTACCGCCGGAACAAATGAGAGGGTCAACCGATTCACGGTTAATTGTCCCCTAATCTAAAATGAATGGAGTCGTAAATGTTTGATAAAATGAAACAATTGATGGAAATGAAAAAACAGGCCGACGCTATCAAAAAAGAATTAGAGGCCATTTCAGTTAACGTCGAAGAGGTTAGAGGGATTAAAATCAGGATCAATGGGGCTCAAAAATTCAAAGAATTGGAAATCGATTCTACAATGATTAATCCTGACAATAAGCAGCGTTTCGAAAATGATTTACTCCGCTGCATGAATGCCGCGATCAAAAAGTCCCAAGCTATAGCCGCTGAAAAAATGAAATCTGTTATGCCGGACATGGGATTTTAATAACATCATTACAATTAAAGGAGAAGTTCATGCCATACGATCAAGCGTTAGATGTTGCTACATTTAAAGAAACCAAAGAATTCGAAGAAACTCGAATCACCGTTGGTGTCTTTTCTTATAATGAAGGACAGAAAAAACTTCAATTGTCTCGCGAAAATATGAACGCGAACGAAGAATGGCGATTTGCCAAATTAGGACGGATGACCAAAGAAGAAGCTCAGGAAATCCTGCCGATTATGGCCAAAGCCGTAGAGTCCATGTAATTTAGGAGAATATCAGATATGTCAGGGGAAGTTTATTTAACCAGGGCGGCCTTCGAGAAATTTCTTAAAGAATTGGAAGATTTGAAAAGAGAATCGATTAAGATCGCCGGCCAAATCGAGCAGGCGCGTCATCTCGGAGATTTAAAAGAAAATGCCGAATATCACGCTGCCAAAGAAGCGCAAGGCTATAATGCCGGACGGCAAATTGATGTTAAGAATAAAATAGCCAATGTCCGGATTATTGAAGATCAGGATATTCCGAGCGATAAAATTTATATCGGCGCGTTTGTTACGTTAAAAGATTTGGACACGGATGAAGAATTTACTTATCAGCTAGTTTCTCCCGAAGAAGCGAGTTATGAAGAAAATAAAATTTCGATTGTTGCGCCGATCGGAAAAGGTTTGATGGGGCATCCAAAAGGTGCAGAGTTGTCGATCAAAGTTCCGGCGGGGACATTACACTACAAAGTTTTAAAAATCAAAAGGCCGAAATAATTTATTTGGATTTTTTTGACTTACCCTTCGGTGGTTTTCCGCCGGAGGGTTTTATTTTTTGTGGAGGTTCTGGCGGATGATTGACTTGGATAGGACTTTCCCATAATGAATAAAAAGTCCAGAATACAACCGCGGGAAGAGTGGCATACATTAATCGATGAACGGTGACTTGCAGCCACCAAAGAATTCGGGAAGATTCGAAATAAGTATTAACGATAAAAAACGCAGTGATAATACCGATATAGCCTAACAAAAAGGCGGGAAAAATAATCGCGTTCTTATTGAAACATCTTCCTAATGAAAATATCAGTCCCACGATAAGCACAATCCATATTCCATTCCACGTCGAGCTAACCATCTCCGCACAATAAAAAATGAATATAGCTTTAATTCGAAAAAATGTGATGGGATCTGTTTTCGAGAACAATCCGTTGATAAACGTTTGATTTTTTGGAGCAAAAAAGAGCGTGAATATGATTGTGACGACGGAAGCGGCCAGTGCCGCACCATATAGATTAAAAATAATTTTCCAATCCGGTTTATTTTTCCAAAATAAATAAAATACGGCCAATGATAAAATAATCACCGAGGCAATTAGACCTTCGCCTTTAGTAAAACTTAAAAGTCCTAATGACACACCGCCGATCAAGGCATAGATTCGGCTATTATCGACTTTTGCCTGAAGTAAACAGATCAATCCTAAAAGAAGATAATAGGCAACGATAATATCGGCATATTGGCTCAGCGAAAGTTTTACAAACATCGGCGACGTCAGTAATAGTGTCACGCATAAAATCGAGTAATACGTTTTTGTTATTCTTAATAGGGATGATAAGAGCAGCCCGACGGTGGAAAAACCGAAAATGAATGCGGTCATCACCGGCACATGATAGTCCGGGTTATTTAAAAACACCCAACCCCAATTATTCATCATGGGTAAAAGTAATGGATAATGCGGGCTAGACCGCCACAATAAGGGATCAAAAATAACATTCCATCCCGATTCAGACATAAAAAGCATTTTAGATTTCAAATTCCAAGTGGCCCATGCATCCCATCCGCCGAAGGCATAAAATTGGCCATGATTCCACAAAGGATAAGCAAACACAATCAATATGAGATATGGCCATATGTTTTTAAACTTAAAATTGATGCCCGGGGTAAGAGAAAATATGCTCCATTGACGACGCCATAAACTAATGACAATTAAAGTGATTAGTACAGTTAGGTTTATACCGACGACAAAAGGCCGGTTAAGATGCTCAAAAATGGCAAAACTGAAAAAAGTGATTTGCGCGCTGATGCCTAATCCTAATCCACCCGCCATAAAAATAATTTCAGAAAATGAAACAGCTTTTTTGGAATCCGAAAATGTTAAGATAAAAAAATATCCAATCAGGAAAGAAATAAAAAATGGCAAATATGTAAGGATGAAGTTAGTCATAAATTAAAACATTTGAACATTAAATTTGTTGATCAATTGATCGGGAGATTGATTGTCCTGCAAAGTTTTTATCAGTTCTAATAAGTTAGTCCGGCCGCGATTTAATTGGGAAATTAAGTACGCGGTGTCTTTATTGCTTTTTTTCAGGATATCGCCATAAATCATCCGTGAAGATTTAACAAATAATAATGTCTGGTTAGGATCCGACGACAAAGCTTGCTTAAAATAAAAAACAGCGTCCTTAAAATTTTTATTTTGAAGATGGATCAATCCTAAATTATAGGAAAACCAAAAAACTTCCGGCTTAAGGGTATAGGCTTTTTTATAAGAAATTAATGCCTTGGCGTCGTTGCCTTGATAATAATAGCAGTAACCTAACATACTATGTGCGTCAGCCATTTGTGGCTGGAATTCAGCAATATCTTTATAATAGCGCGTGTAGCGCTTAAGCAACTGTTCATTCTTGGCGAAAGACGGATTCTTAATTTTGAACAGCACCTCATAAGAGACCGGAATAAGATTATTAATTTGGCGCGTCGTAATCCCGTTTTGTACAATATCTTTATTGATGATCAGCAAAGATAGAAGAGCCAGCACAAAATATGTTCCCGGCGTTCTTTTGATCAACCACCATATTCCAAGTATAAAATTTTTCATATTTCTGAAAGGTTTTCGTGTTTATCTCTGATTCTAAACCATATTAAAGCAGCGAATGTTAGATAAAATACGGCCAATAAACCATAATTGATGATATGTGTGAATAAAGATTCATACCGCATTAATATTATATTTTCCCCCGCCGGTACCCACAGTCCTTTAAAGGCCACGTTCGTTCGATAAATCTTCGTTTTTTGACCATTAATGAAAGCATTCCAGCGGCTATGGTACGCGTCATTGTAGACGAGGAATTTAGTTTTTTCGAACGTTGTACGGATTTTGATTTCATTGGCTGTGTAATGAAGGACTTTTAATTGACCTGTCTGTTCCGATACTATTTCGGCCGGCGCAGGCTGATTTATTTCATGATTAACATTTTCTTCGTGAATAAATGCTGTCTGATTCGATCCGGAGAATGATTTACCGATCTTTTCTAATTGAGTTGTATCATCGCTGACTGTTTGAACATGATCATAAATTAGAAGAGAAGAATTTAAATATTTGTTTAAAGAATTAATATTCAGATTTCCATTCAGATAATTGAACCAATACGTCGAGTAATAAATAGAAGGGTGATAATCATTCACGGTCGTTGGCAGGTCTTTCTCAAATGTAAATTTTGGAGAATAATAATCATAAGGAAGACGCGAAGTTCGTTTGATAGGACTATTTTTTATAAAATATGAATAAACTTCGACGGGTTGAACGGCGACCGTCAGAAGCAGACCAATTAGAAAAAGAGTATGATTCTTAGAGGGTTTAGATAAAACGGACGAAATAAATAAAATGAGTCCGATAACGACACTAAGGAATGACGAGAAAAGTGCGCCGTCTTGCTTACAGAGGTAACCGACCAATAAGAGATGACTAAGAATTAAAAACGATATCATCCAACGGCGATAATGGATATTTCTCGTCGGATACGATAAAAATTGGCGGAATTGTTCACAAATCAGCAAAATAAATAAGGGAAGTAGAATGATCCACAGAAAGAAAAGAAAATTACGGAAATATTTAAAATAAAAAATATGTTGATAGAGAAACTGATAAAGCGGAGTCGCGTCATTTAGACCAATTAAAAAAATGATCAGCCCCCAAATAAGGATAACCAGTGATGTCTTTGTTGTTTTGGTCGAAAGTCCAATCATCAGAAGCATGAAAGCAAAAATGGGTATATAAAAACGTTCGAACTGCATTTCGTCTAAGCCTTGAAAGAATTGACTGGGTTCCAGCGGTTCGACAATTCCGCCTCCGCCGAGAGTTTGGGTTGCAACGGTCAGAATATTATCCTGTGCCGAATGAGTGTTGCGGACAGGAAGGGATAACTCATTATTTTTTCCGTCGATGTAAACACGATAACCTGGGTACAGGCTGAAAAGGATTAGGAAAATGCATATGGCCGATAAAATTTTATGTTGTTTAATGAATATCAGATAACGGTGAATATAAATTTTCATCTGCTTAAAACAAACGAATAAGAATGTGAGAAGAAAAATAAACAAAATGGTTAGAAAATAAAAGGGTATATACGTTGTTAGAAGAAGCATGAATGTGAATGTCATCCCGATAAAAGAAAAACGTTTGGGACGAACAGAAAAATCGACGAGAAAAAAGAAAAACCAAACCATAGGAACGAATTCCAGAATAATAAAGGAATCAAACAGTCTAGTCCCTAACGAAGAAAATAATAGCAGAAGAAAGGCGGTAAAAGAAATGCGGACGTCAACGAAAAGCCGTTGGGCCAGACAAAAAAATCCCAAAGTTCCTAAAAACCAATAGAAAACCAAGAATATGAAATAAGCATTAATAAAGGGTAGGCCGATTTTGTAAAAGGCCAAAATAATTAACAAAAATGGATTAAATGATCCCATGCGCCGCAGAAAGAATTCATTTGGCACGCCCGAGCACCATTCGGGATCCCACAAAGGATAAACACCGCGACTTAAACTATCAATAAAGAACTTGACATGATCATAATAGGATGTCGCGTCACCGACGAGACTTAATTCTCCAAAGATAAATTTTTGGAACAATAGAATCCATAGTCCCCAAGAAATCATCATAAGGATCGGTAACGGTTTGGATAAGAATGATGCACAGCGGGAAAGTATTTTCATTTAAGGGTTCGGGCTAAGATCATGCCGTATTTATTTCGCCGCAGGGGCAGGGCGTTTAGTTTTTTTATTTTCTCCCAAGCATAATTTTCATTCGTGCAGACAAACAAAATATATTCATGGTTATAATTATTTAAGTCGAGGATAGAGGGTGCAAGCATAAATTGCGCGTGGGCGAAAAGTTTGTGGGCCGCATCATTTTTAGTGACATCTTCATCGGTCACGTAGCCGATATATGCCATGCCTTTTGTAAATTCATCCAGGCCGGCAAACTGGTAGCCGATATTTTGATGTTTCACGACTTTTTTAAATGAACGAATACGTTTGGCTTCTTCACCCATGACAAAAAAGTTCATGATCGTCACGCCCAACAATGCTGTAGCATAAAATAATTGTATCCGACGAGCGGGAAGGTATTTTCTAATGTTCATGAATCTTGAGCCTTGTCTTTTTTCATGCGAAAAACGGCATAATATGCATAATACAGAAGGGAAGGGAGAAGGTAATAACAAATTCTCGGTAAAGTGCTTTTTATCCTCCACGATAAATCAAAATTGACAGTCGTTAAGTAAATGATCGTTAACACGAATGAGTAAAGGATCAAGAAAAGAATGACAATTTTGCATTCTTTATAAAATAATTTCTTATTCGCGACGAGAAATAGAAAAATAATAAAAAACCAAATAAATGTCCAGCGTTTTTGAGATATTTCCGTAATAAACGCATGGACAAGGATCATAAATCCATCCCAGTTAAGGAATTTCATGTGAATTACGGAAAGGCCGAATATGTCCTTGTTCGTCGGAGCGAGGAATAATTTGAGGATAAGTGTGGGAGAAGCTGTAATTAAAAATCCCGTCATTAAGAAAGGGATAAGCAGTAACCATTTATTCTTTTCCTCCTTAGGGACAGACTTAAAAACTAGATATACAATAAAAATGCTGATCAAAATGATCGCTATGACAATCCCCTCATTTTTGACAAATGTCATTAAACCAAGCATTAAGCCGGAAAGGAAAGCCAGCGGTTTGTTTGAATATAAGAGGGTCAACTGTATGCAAAGAATGGAAGCTAAAAGATAGTAGGCGAGGATTGTATCAGCATACTGGCCGGTGGATTGAAATATAAAGAATGGATTGCTGAGCAGTAACAAAGAAGCGAAAAAGGCTACCGAGCTTGACATAATTTGTTTCAATCCGCCGAAAATCACCCAGCCGATCAACATCGTAAAAACAACGCCGGTGATCAATGGTACGGTTTGTTGAGGAGTTTGGCTTAAGGCAAAGTGATAAACATTAATAAAAGGAAGAAGTAAAGGATAATCCGGTTGAGTGTACCAATGCAGTTTCTCAAAAATATCTTTCCAATGGTCGGCGCCGAAGAGCAGAAATTTCATTTTCATATTATATAAAGCCCATGCGTCCCATTGGCCGAAGGGATGGGCTTTGGCCATAAACAGAATGATATAAAATAAAACTCCCCATAAAGTCCAAACTACAGGACTTAAGAAATTTATTTTAAACGAACAATTCTTCATTTTGTATAGAATGGTTTTGTGATTAATTAAAATTAAAATAAACGGAATGACCGACGAGAAAGTCCAAATGGCTTTTCGGTTAAATCCGTTCATTATAAAAAATGAATAAAAGGTGAGAACGGAATTTAATCCGATTCCCAATCCGGCGGATAATACTAAAGTGAGGGTTTTATTGATAATAGTTTTTTCGCGGAACAGCGTTATGATGATTAAATATCCAGTCAATGATGAAAGAATAAGAGGAATGAGAATGCTCATTTTCTTTTAACCGCCAAGATTTGGCCATAAGGGCTGGTCGCTAAAGGACGGGCACGCAAGGATTTAATCGTATAAATCGCCCAGACCGGATCCGTATAATCCATGATATTAAATTCAGGATTGACTTCATTCAGATTGAGCACGATAGGAGCTAACATATATTGAGCCTGTAAGAAAACTCCGTCGTTTTTTTCTTCACTCATATCTTTATTTGTCAGAAAACCCACTTCGCGAACGTCGGCATTTTTAAGAAAATCGATAAAAAAAGTAAATTGCGTGCCGGGTTCAATGACCTCAACATCTTTCTTTTTGTATTCAACCATAAAATTGGCGAACAGATAAAATGAAGTCACGCCGATCATGGCGAGGGTAGCAACAATGATCCCGTTTTCCAAATTGAGGAATTTTTTAAGCATACAGCGTTTGATTTGTGAGAGATTTAAATATTGATGACTCATTATACAGACCATGCCCTTGACCTACAAGGAATGTCTTTAATTTTAATGCAAACTGATCATTTATTTCAAATAAATCTAAAAATAAACCCTTTGTCAAAAACTCTTTCGTCAGTATAATAGACAGAATATTGACCCAAAATAACATTATCGAAGCAATATTCCACAATAGAAAGAAGGTTTATACGTGATTAATGTCGGCATTATCGGTTGCGGCCACTGGGGCCCAAACCATATTCGTATATTTTCCCAATTGCCTGATTCTGATTCCATGATGTGCGCTGATCTGGATGAAAAAAGATTAGAACAGGTTCAGCAACTCTTCCCAAATATCCAAACCACCACCGATTATCACGATATTCTGAAAAATCCCGACATTGATGCTGTTTGTGTGACAGCGCCGACAAATATGCATTATGAAATAACCAAAAAAGCTTTGTCGAGCGGTAAACATGTCCTTTGTGAAAAACCTTTGGCGATGAAGGCCAGTGAATGTTTGGAATTAAAAGAATTAGCCAAAACGAATAAAAAAATGTTGATGGTCGGACATGTTTTTGTTTTTAATGCTGGAATTATCTGGCTGAAAAATTATATCAATTCGGGTGAATTGGGAAAAATCCATTATGCCTATGCGACGAGAACCAATTTGGGGCCATTTCGTTATGATGTCAATGCCTTATGGGATTTAGCGCCGCATGATATTTCCATATTTAATTATTTATTCGAACATCAGCCTGTAAACGTTTCCGCGCGTGGGCAAGTATGTTTGGATCATTCCCTCGAAGATTTAGCGTTTGCCATGCTGGAATATCCTAATAAAGTTTTAGCAAATATTCATGTAAGTTGGCTGGATCCGAAAAAAGTTCGACAAATAACTATTGTCGGTGATAAGAAAATGGTCGTTTGGGATGACCTTGATAATATCGGACCAATCAAACTTTATGATAAACACGTCGAGAAAACGGCCACTTATTATGCAACGTACGGCGAGTTTCAGCTGTTATCTAAAGAAGGAAGTATTACGATTCCTAAAATTGGTTTCGGCGAGCCTTTAAAAGAACAAGGAAAATATTTTATTGATTGTATTATAAACGGTAAGAATCCCGATATAGCTGATGCGCAAAAAGGACATGATGTGGTAGCCACTTTGCACGCTATTCAGGAATCTATGAATAAAAAAGGCAGTCTTATTAATGTCTAAAATGAATGGGAGTCACCGTGAATTATTTTAAACATGAAAAGGCGATCGTCGGTGCTGACGCAAAAATAGGTGACAAAACACGGATTTGGGCATTTACGAATGTTCAAGATGGCGCGCTGATTGGTTCGCAATGTAATATTTGCGACGGGTGTTATGTTGAAAAAGGTTCGTCGATAGGAAATCGCGTCACTATCAAGAATAATGTGGCTATTTTTGCGGGAATTAAAATTGAAGATGAAGTCTTCGTCGGGGCTAACATCACTTTCATCAATGACCGTCACCCGCGTTGTCCTAATGACGGTGTTTGGAGTTTGGAAGACACGATTATCCGAAAAGGGGCAACGTTAGGGGCTGGGTCGACGATTATGTGCGGTTTGGAAATCGGTGAATACGCGTTTATCGGAGCGGGTTCGGTTGTCACCAAAAATGTTCCGCCGTATACCATTTGGTATGGTAATCCAGCGCGTCAAAAAGGATACGCTTGCCGCTGTGGGAAAATGCTCGACGAACAATTAAAATGTACTTGCGGAAAAAATTATCGCAAATCGGGACAAGGATTGGCTTTGAATGAATAAAGTTTTGGTCTGTCCTATCGCGTTTAATGAAAATGTTAAATTAGAAAATGTGATCAACCGCTTTTTAAAAAGCTGTATGTATAAAAAAGTGGATTATCTGATCATGGATGATTGTTCCACCGACGGAACCACGGAGATGATTCAGCGTTACGCGGCTCAGGGTGTTCAGACGATTCGGCAAGAAAAGCAAAGCGGTGTGGGCGCGGCGATTCGCCGGGCGATTAAACATGCCCGAAAACAAGGGTATGAAGTTATTGCCATCATGGCCGGCAATGATAAAGATAATCCGGAAGAACTTCCGCGGATCATTGATCCTATTCTGCACGAGGGATTTGATTTTATTCAGGGTTCCAGATATTTAGGCGCTAACGGCATCGGCGGAGATATGCCCTTTTACCGTAAGATTGCGACCCGCATGCATCCTATTTTGATGTCGATCATTACCGGAAAAAAGGTGACCGATTCGACGAATGGTTTTCGAGCTATCCGATTATCAATATTCGACGATACAGCCATCAATATGGATCAATCGTGGCTGGATAAATATGAGTTAGAGCCGTATCTTATGTTTAAAAGTATTAAACTCGGATACAAATTTAAAGAAGCAACGGTGACCAAAATTTATCCATCCAAAAAACTCGGTTATACTAAAATGAAACCGATCATCGGGTGGTGGAGCATTTTGCGTCCATTGATTTATCTTGGATTAGGTATAAAAAAATAATATAAAAAATTTTTATCAAAGGATTTAGTATGAAAAATGTTATTGGTATTCTTGTAATATTGATGATGGCCGGTTGTTCTTATGAAGGAAGAGGTTTAGGTTCCTATTTGAATGAGCCGTCGACCATTATTGAAGACCCGCATTATTCCAGTTATAAAGAAAAGAAAGATGCCATGGAAAGTAAGTATCTTCGAAAAGAAATTACTTATTCTGAATATTTGGATGAAACACAAAAATTAGACGATATGTATGCACAAGAAGTTGATGAGCGGACAAAAATAATTGATTCCACACAGGCGGGGGAGTAAACCGTGAGAATTTACGGAAAAAACCCGGTGATCGAGCGCTTAAGAGCCAATCCGGCGAGTATTAATGCTATAACCATTCAACGTGATTTTAAAGAAGCGGACTATATTCATAAAAAAGCTAAACAGCGCGGAATTCCTGTTCGCGTCGTCGATAAATCGATGATTTTAAAAATGACCCGTAATTCCAACGCACAGGGAGTGATCGCTGATTTAACGGATTATGAGTATGTTGCGTATGATGAAATGCTGGAATACGCGCTCAAGAAAAAAAGGGTTGTGCTGTTTCTCGATGAGTTAAATGACCCGCAAAATTTAGGCGCCATCATTCGAAGTTTAGGATGTTTTGGCCATTTCTCTCTGGCCTTACCGACGCATAAATCCGTAGAAGTTACTGAATCTGTTTTGAGAGTGGCTTCCGGCGGAGAAAATTATGTTCAAATAGCCAAGGTAGGAAATATTAATAAAGCCATCCGCGCGGCCAAGGAACTGGGTTTTCATATCGTAGGAGCCGTGCCCACCGACGGAGAACCGATTGAGGAAGTGAAGTTTCAATTTCCTTTGGGGCTCGTTATTGGGTCAGAGCAAAAGGGAATTCGGGATATCATTGAAAAAGAACTCGACCAGCGCGTCAGCATCCCGATGCATGTCAATACCGTCACATTTAATGCCGCTGCCGCGACGACCATCGTATGTTATGAAATCAACCGACAAAGAAAACAAAAATAAAAATAACGATTCTGTTCATGCTTTAAATTTCTTCGCCGAAACCGGATTGCTGAAACATATCAAACGCAGCGGCTGGTGGGTCGTCGGTATCAAGGAACCGGAAAGTGTCGCAGAACATTCATTCCGCTGTGCCATTATTGGGTATTATATCGCTCATCTGGAAAAAGCCGATCCGCACAAAGTCATGACCATGGCATTATTCAATGATATCCATGAAGCCAGAATTAATGACTTGCATAAAATGGGACATCATTATATTAATTTCCGCGAGGCAGAAAAGCGTGTCTTCAACGATCAAATGCGTGATTTGAATGTTAAGGTCCATAAAGAAATGCATGATTTCCGTCGAGAATACGAGGAACAAAAAACTAAGGCAAGTATCGTAGCGCGCGACGCGGATATTTTAGAATGTTTACTTCAAGCTAAAGAATATTACGACAGCGGATATACCAAAGCGAAAAAGTTTTTTGATAAAGCGCCCAAATTTCTTAAGACAAAAACAGCCAAGAATTTATGGAAGCAACTTAAAGCCTGGGACAGCAGTCAGTGGTGGGAAAAAGTAGTTAAATTCGAACGCTAAGAGGCGGGTAAAGTCGATTTAAACCGGCATTACGGACGAAATATTTGATTTTTAAATTATATCTTATTTTTTTGATGGTAAAATAATTCAACTAAATTTACGAAAGACTTCGACGAGTAGGGAAAACGCGGTATGAAAAGAATCGGAATTTTTGCCAGCCGTGTGTCTAAGGGGAGTTTAAGGCATTACAATCTCTATGTCGTGTTAATTTCTTTTTTGTTTTCCCTTTTGCTTTTTGTATTAGCTGGATTCTCCGTTTTTTTAGCCATTGGAATTGTTTCCTTTTTCGGCCATGAAACCATGACGGAGGATCTTCGCAACAATTGGTCCACCATTATGACCTTATGTGCCGAAGCCTTAGGCTTGGCTGTTATTATTTTTAACGTCGTAGCCATGGCCATCAATTTAAAATTTACAAGGAATAAAGATTAATATGTCAAATGAAGCAGCGGATTTTAAAGATATTTTGGATAACGTGCAAACAAATATTTTGCGTTCGTCAGCTAATCTTAAGCCGAAAATTATTTACATGAATCCCGCCATGCTGCATACCTTCGGTTATACGCTTAAGAAAATGAACGATCTTTTCCTGGAAGATCTTTTTGAAGATCAACGGAAGTACCAAATATTTAAGAAACAAATAAACAGCGACAAGAAAGTTGTTAAATATGAAGCTCGGTTAAAAGCGGGTAACGGAAATCCGTTATTGTGTTCTATTTCTGCCGTCTTGGTTTCCGACGAAGCGGGTAAAGTTAAGTGGATGGATTTACATGTCGAGGATGTGACGTCTCGAAAATGGTATGAAAAAGAATTGATCGAATCCAAAGAGCTTTTCCAGACGGTGTTTAATAATTCTGCCGCCGCGATCATTGTTATCGATAAAACAGAACGATTAGTGGCTTGGAATCCATATGCGGAAAAAATGTTGGGCCGGGGAAAAGGAGTTTTATTCAACATGCCGGTAAAGAATTTATTTCCGTCCGCGGAGTGGAAGCGGATAAAAAGTTTTGGGGTTCGAAAACCGGGAGTACGCGACGACATAGAAACACAACTTTATAAAAATGACGGGGATTTATTGGATGTAAATTTATCTTCTTCGACTTTAAAGGATCTGGACGGAAATATTATTGGCGCCATTAGTATTATTAGAGATATAACAATGCAAAAAGTCGCGGAAAGAAAAATTAAGGAATCGGAAAATAAAATAAGGGTTATTCTTGATAATACCGCCGCCGGTATTACATTGACGGATGATCAGGAACGGATTGTTTCCTGGAATAAATATACTGAAGAATTATTCGGCTTAAAGAAAAAAGACATATATTTGAAACATGTCAGCTGTTTATATCCGAAAGAAGAATGGGATAAAATTCGGGCGAGCAATATCCGTAAAATCGGATTTATGCATCACATGGAAACAAAAATTACGAGAAAGACCGGCGAAATTATTGATATTAATCTTTCGGTCAACGTTCTCATGGATTCTGAGAATAATATTGTCGGTTCCGTCGGTATTATGCAGGATATTACCAAACAAAAACGAACTCAAGAAATGTTGATCCAAGCGAAATTAGCCGCCGAAGAAGCCAATAGCGCGAAGTCTTTGTTCTTGGCCAATATGTCCCATGAAGTGCGTACGCCGATTAATACGGTTATCGGTATGATTGATTTAACCCTCGATACGCCTTTAAATCCCGAACAAAAAGAAAATCTCGAAGTTGCCAAGGACGCTTCTATTAATCTCTTGAGCCTTTTAAATGATATTCTTGACTTATCGCGCGTGGAAGTCGGCAAAATCAAATTAGAGGAAATTGAATTTCATCTGCATAATGTGGCGAATAGCGTGACCAAGGGGATGTCGGTTCTGGCGAAAAATAAAAATTTAGAAACGGCATTAAAGATACATGAAAACGTTCCTGAACTGGTGCTGGGAGATCCCGTCCGCTTACGGCAAGTATTGGTTAACTTGATTAACAATGCTATCAAATTTACTCATAAAGGAAAAATTACGACGGAAATCAAGGTCGCTTCCAAAACAAACAGCGATGTTATGCTTCTTTTTTCTGTTATCGACGAGGGAATTGGTATTCCTAAAGACAAGCACGAGAAAATATTTGAAATTTTCACCCAAGCGGATGATTCGACGACCCGTCGATTTGGAGGAACCGGATTAGGTTTGGCCATTTGTAAACGTTTGGTTGATATGATGGGCGGACGAGTATGGGTGGAAAGCGAAGAATCGAAGGGAAGCACGTTTCATTTTACCGCCGTATTCAAGACAGTTAAGAAAAGTGCATTGAGCTCCGTCGCTGATATTGATCCTGTTGCGGTGGATGAGAAATTTATTTTAGAACAGTTGAAAGGACTTAAAATTCTTTTAGCCGAAGATAATCTGGTTAATCAAAAAATAGCTGTCAAACTTCTTGAAAAACAAGGCTGGACGGTAAGCGCCGTCGAAAACGGCCAAGAAGCCGTCAATAAAGCATTACACGAAAATTTTGATGTAGTTCTTATGGATGCCAATATGCCCATTCTCGACGGGCTTGAAGCTACCAGACTCATCAGGGAAAATGAACAGACGACGGGAAAACACGTGCCGATTATTGCGTTGACGGCCCGGGCCATGCAGGAAGATAAGGGCCGCTGTCTGGACGCGGGCATGGATGGTTATGTATCCAAGCCTATCGACAGAAAAGAATTGTTTTTAACTATTGGGAAAATTGTCAGCAAAGGAAAAGAAAAACATGAGTGATGAGATTATTGACGTTCCGGAATTTATGGATAGGGTGCAGGAAGATAAGGATTTATTAAAAGAACTCCTCGATATTTTTGTCGAAGATTTTGAACAAAAAAGAGAGAAATTAACCGAAGCAGCGGCGACAAAAGATTTTGAAACGATTAAAAGCATCGCGCATTCGATTAAAGGCGCGTCGGGAAACATATCCGCCAAACCTTTGCGCGCCGTTACTATAAAACTTGAAACGCGCGGCTCGGAAAAAAATGCTTCGGATTTGGATATGCTGTTGAAAGATTTGGATCGAGAATACGCGGCCCTCAAGACCAGAATCGTGACGTTAAAAAAAGAATTGTAATAATGAAGCCGTTCAGCTTCACATCGATTAAACCTGCCTGGATTTTTTTAATCTTTCTTTTTATTGGGCTCCTCGCCTACGGCAATGCCATCAACCATCCATTCGTCCACGACGATACGGTTTTTATTGTTAATAATCCAAATATCAATAATTTTGATCTTAACAATATTTTTCAGTCCAAAAAAATTGATGGTCCGTCCGCCCACTTGGTAAATGTTTATTATCGGCCATTGATTGAATTATTGTATCGCGTGGAATATAAATTTTTTGGATTGCATTCTTTTGCCTATCATCTGTTTAACATTATTATTCACGTCATTAATGCGTGCCTGCTTTATGTTCTTCTATTAAGAATATTCCCTTCTCGAAATAATACTAATATTTTTATCCCGCTTTTTTTTCTTATCCATCCTATACAGACTGAGGCGGTGGCGTGTATTTCGGGAATATCAAATTTATTTCTGACTTTGCTGATGTTTTCCAGCTTCTGGTTGTATCTTAAAAGCAGAGAGGAAGATATTAAAGCATGTTATGTACTCGTCGCTGTTCTTTTTTTCTTAGGTTGTTTAGTTAAAGAGCAAATGATTGTTTTCCCAATCTTGATCCTTTTATATGAATGGATTTTTCACAGGGGAAAAGATCGAAAATATGTAAAGGTTTTGGGTTTATTTTTGGTTCTGGTAGCTTATTTCTTATTTAGAAAGATGGTATTGGGAACTTCACTGAACAGTATATTTGATCCGTATGGAGAATATGTCCTACGGTTCAAGGCCATTCCAAGATCACTTCTTACGTATTTTTCAATTATTTTTGTCCCGATCAATTTACATTATTACCGCAGCGTCGATGTCTTAAATTCCAATGTTGCATCTTGGATTGTCATGAGTGCGGTGATTTTTAGTTTTATGGTTGTGGTTATAAAAGCGCAGAGTGATCAAAGGAAAATAATATTATTCGGCGCCGGATGGTTTTTTATTACCCTTTTCCCGATGCTGAATATAGTTCCTTTGGTCAATGAATATTCAACGATCCTTAATTTTGAACATTTTTTGTATATACCATTGGTCGGAATATTGATTGTTTTATCGTCGCTATTCGAGTATTTTTTTGTGACAAAATACAGATTTTCTTCGCGTAACAGACTTTTAGTTTGTATTATTTTAGTTTTGATGAGTATGTGTCTAACGATTAAACAAAATACATATTGGCGATCAGAAATCGCCTTATTCACCAGGGCGCTAAAGTTTCAAGAATCCGGACGCCTGAGAATTTTATTAGGCAAAGCTTATTATTTTAATAATGATTTTTCCTCCGCGGTGGAACAGTATCGAAAAGCGGAAGACATTATGCAAAGCTATATTCAAAAAACGCCATTACCGCAGATTAAAGAATTTTATCAGGGATATTTAAAAGGGATTTATTTCGATTTAGCCCACTGTTACGAGTCTTTGCAAAATAATACGGAAGCGATTAAACTGTATCAACAGGCTTTGTCGATCGATCCTAAGGATGTTGTGCTTTTCAATAATTTAGCGGTTGTTTATATCCGCGAACAAAATATTCCACTGGCCATGGAACAATTAGAAAAAGCCTTATTCATCGACGATAGCAATCAACTGACCCGGCAGAATTTAGCATACTGTTATTTTCAAATGGGCGAAAAAGACAAAGCCGAACAATTAATGAAATTAAGGAATGACAATAAATGAATTCAACTATGATGATTGTAGCCATGTTTGTGACGGTTATATTAACCGTGTTGCTTATTGAGGTTTTATTACTTCCGGAAGTGAAAAAGTTAGCCAAGAAGAAAAAAAGAGTTGAGAAGAAGGAACCCGCGCCGGAAGATACAAAATTGAAAGATGCTTTAGATAGAATGGAAAAAAGAATGATTGGTTTGGAGAAAAAAATAGAGCAGGCCGAGTTATCTGAGAAGAAATTACAAAAACAATTGGAAGAAGAAAAAACACTTGTTAAAAAACTAGAGGAAAAATTGGCCACGGAACGCGGTTGGTATGAAAAAGAGCAGGAAGAAATGAACAAAAAAAATAAAGAACTCGTTCACATGCGAAATGAATTCCAAAAGGAACAAGAAAATTTTAGCAGAGAACACGCCGCGATGTTGAAGGTAGACCATGAATTAAGGGACGTCAAGGAACAATGCCAACGTGAACATAATGAAAAGCGGACTTTGGAAAGAGAAAACGCCGTTCTTAAAGGACAAGTCGAAAATCAGCATCGAGAATTAGTTCAACAAAAGAGGGATATAGCCGAATTGAGCAAAAAGAAAGAGGAAGACAGCTGGATCGCCAAATCAGATTATAAACGTTTGGAAGGTGAATTAGAAAAGGCTAAAAAAGAATTAGAAAGAAGCAAGCGCGCGGATGGATAAGCATTTTTCTCGACGGACAAATTGGGATCGGCAAACTAATACCATTACTTCTCTTTATGACCAGTTAAAACGTGATGGAAGAGAGATTATTGATTTAACCGTTTCAAACCCGACGGCGTGCGGATTTAAATATCCGCAGCAAGAAATTCTGCTCCCCTTATCTAAACTTGAAAATCTAACCTACGCTCCGGATTCACATGGTTTACTGGATGCGCGGCGCGCTGTCGCTCAACTTTATGCGCAAAACGGTATAGATGTTTCTATAGAAAATATTTTTTTAACCGCATCGACTTCCGAAGCGTATTCATATCTTTTTCGTTTATTAACAGATCCCGACGACATCGTCTTATTTCCATCCCCGAGTTATCCATTATTTCAATTTTTAGGCGAAATCAATGATGTGCGGGTGGAATTTTATCCGCTCGTTTATGAGGATGGTTGGCACATTGATATGGATGCGCTTATCAAGCAGCTTAACTCCAAGGTTAAAGCGATTGTCCTCGTTAATCCTAATAATCCGACGGGGAATTACGTTTCTTCTCAAGAATTTGAACGTCTTAATCATATATGTTCATCCAGGAATATTTCTCTTCTGAGTGATGAAGTATTTTTTGATTTTCATCATACGAAGATACAACCGATGAGTTTGGCCGGAAATAAAAAAGTATTGTCATTCACGATGAACGGTGTTTCAAAAATGTTAGGTTTACCGCAGATGAAATTGTCATGGATCATTCTTAACGGTCCAGACGAATTGGTCATGGAAGCGCGGCAGCGTTTGGAAATAATTTCTGATACATTTTTATCGGTCAATACGCCGGTTCAAAATGCTTTCGCATCTTGGCTGCCATTCAAAGAAAACATACAAAATCAAATTCGAGAACGGATTACGGAAAATTTTTCTTGGCTAAAAAATGAAATGTCGAAGCTTAAAGGCAGCCGTTTATTGCATTCACAAGGCGGCTGGTATGCGGTGTTATCTATCTCTGATTATAAAACGGAAGAAGAATGGGTCACTAAATTATTGCTCAAATATCATGTTTTCGTTCATCCGGGTTTTTTTTATGATTTTGATGACGGAACTTTTTTAATTGTCAGTCTCCTCCCTGATTTTGAGAAATTTAAGGAAGGAATGTTAAGAATATTAAGTCGAATCGAACAAGAGGAGATTTAAAGGCGATTCTAGGGTAATGCTTGAATTATATGTTTTATTTGATAATATTAGTAATATTATAAAGTTATGACTACACAAAAAATAAAAATTTTAATGGCTGAAGATGAGCCGGATGTATTGGCGGTCATGAGTAAATCGTTAACCAAACATGGTTACGAAGTTATTACGGCTGCTGACGGCGGGGAGGCGTGGGAGAAAATTCAATCTGAATGTCCCGACGTGGTTTTATTGGATATTAATATGCCCGTTAAAAACGGCTTTGATGTTCTTAAATTATTACGCGAAAATCCTACCAGCTCAAAATGGCAGCCAGTCATTATTATCTCGGCTCAATCTGAATTGAATGATATTCAAAAAGGCTATAATCTTGAGGCCGACCATTACATTGCTAAACCCTGTCAGGTGGACGATGTGTTAAAATCCATCCGATTAATGGTCAATTTAATTCCGCAGCATAAAAAACCGTCGGAATTGGACGGCCATTAATTTTGTATCATGCGATCCTAATGAAAGTTCTCTTCTTATTTTTGATTTTAGTCGTCGGGTTTTTACTTTTTGTGATTTATTTGGAAAGTAAATCTGTTTTTTATCCGGCAAAAAATATATCTCATTCACCGGATGAGGCTGGCCTTCCCTTTGAAGATGTATTTATTCCCATTCAAGGAAATTGTATTCATGGATGGTTCATATCAAGGCCTCAGCATACAAAAACAGTGATATTTTCTCACGGCAACGGCGGAAATATCGGTGACCGGTTAGACAAACTTTATTTATTCGACCGTATTGGCTTAAATATTCTTATTTACGATTATCAAGGTTATGGAAAAAGTACGGGCAATCCGTCGGAAAAAGGGCTGTATCAAGAGGCCGAAGCCATATATAAATATTTAACGGAAGAAAGAAACATAAAGCCAGCGTCCATCATTGTATACGGGGAATCATTGGGCGGGGCCGTGGCCGTTGATCTTGCATCTAAGAAAGATATCGGCGGCTTGATTCTTGATTCCACATTTTCCAGCGCGCGCGATATGGCGAAATATATTTATCCGTTTATCCCCGGATTTCTCGTCCGAACAAAATTGGATTCCTTAAGCAAGATCCGCTGGGTCAAAGCGCCGAAATTGTTTTTTCATAGTAAAGCGGATGGGACCGTTCCTTATGAATTGGCTCAGAAATTATATAATGCTGCCGACGGTAAGAAAAAATTTGTCGAGATTCAAGGCGGGCATAATGATAATTATGAGCAGTCTGGGGAAACTTTTTATCAAGAGATTAAAACGTTTGTTAATAATTTGGAGAACCGATGAAAACATTCTTGAGGACAAAAGGTACAAAAATTATTGATGAGAAGGGGCAGGCCATTTACCTTCGAGGCGTAAATCTCGGCGGATGGCTGATGATGGAGGCTTATTTTATGCATTCGCCTAACCTGGCTGTTCACCGTTTTAAAGATCATTTTAAGAAAGTGTTGGGTGAAAAGGCTTTGATTGATTTTGAACACAGCTTTCAAAATAATTTTATTAAAGAAAGTGATTTTAAAAACATTAAACAGCAGGGATTTAATTGCATACGCCTTCCGTTTAATGGCCGTTTAATTGAAACGGCGATTTCTACCGTTGATATCTCGGGATTAAAGTGTTTGGATGACGCGGTCCGTTGGGCTAAGAAATATAAAATATTCATCATTCTTGATTTACATGCGGCTCCCGGCGCGCAGAATCATGATTGGCATTCGGACAGCGACGGGCGCGCTTTATTATGGGACAGTAGTGAATATCAAAAGCGTACTCTGGCGATTTGGGAATTTGTTGCTAATCGTTACAAAGATGAATATTATGTCGCCGGATATGATTTGTTAAATGAAGCCGTTTTAAATGATTCTGGCAAGCTAAACAAACTTTATAAACAGATAATTACCACTATTCGCTCCGTCGATAAAAATCATATTCTTTTTGTTGAAGGCAGTCGCTGGGCGCAGGATTTGGAGTGTCTTGAGGAGTTTGACGACGACAATTATGTGTTGAGCGTGCATAATTACGAGCCGCTCGAGTTCACGTTTAATTTTGTGCCGCATTTGCATTATCCTCTGAAGACCAAAGAAGGAAAATGGAATAAACAAATCATGCTGAAACATTTATTAAGAGTTCAAAACATATCTAAACAACGCAATGTTCCCATTTTCGTTGGGGAATTCGGTGTAAATACCCGAGAAGGATTATACGGCGAAGATCAGTGGTTGGAGGACACCTTAAGCGTCTATAAACGTTACGGTTTTCATTGGACCTATTGGACTTATAAGGCGGTTAAAAATTATCTTTTTCCCGACGGAATTTACAGTTATAAGGGAAATCCGCCGTGGGTTCATCGCGAAGGTCCTTTAGAAGGTTGGGACACATATCATCTGCATTGGCCAACCAGCAAAAAACAAATGATTGAATCCTGGGACACTAAAGAATTTACGGTGAATCCATTAATATTAAAAACATTAAAAAAACATGCCAAGTAAAATATCCAGCTTAACGAATACAAAGATAAAGAATGTCGTCCGGCTTCGTCAACGCAACCATCGAGACGAAACAGAAATGACCGTGGTCGAGGGAATCAAAGAGATTGAATGCGCCTTGAGGTCCTCGGTCGAATTGACGGAAGTTTATGTTTGCAGCGGCGAGGTATCCAAAAAATATAATGTGTTCATTAAAGAGCTCGAATCTTTGGATATTGAATGTTTCGAAACATCTAAAGAAGTTTTTAATAAAATATCTTATGGAGAAAGAAATGATGGTGCATTAGCCGTATGTAAAACACCGCACACGTCTGTTCATAGGATAGAACATAAGAAAGATGGTCTATATCTGGTCTTTGAACAAATTGAGAAACCGGGTAATTTAGGGGCTGTTTTAAGAACGGCGGATGCTGCCAACGTCGACGGAGTTTTTGTATGCGATCCCAGGACGGACTTATATAATCCGAATGTTATTCGCTCCAGTATTGGTGCAGTCTTTTCTGTGCCCGTTGTTAAATGTACGAATGAAGAGGCCCTTCAATTTTTAAAACAGCAAAATCTCAGTATTTTTGCCGCTATGCCGAATGCGGTAAAAGGCCTTTATTCTGTTAATTTCAAGGCAGGATCTGCCGTCGTGTTGGGAAGCGAGGAAAAAGGGTTAACCGATTTTTGGGCTATGCATGCGTCGCAAAAAATATCGATACCGATGAATGGTAAAGTCGATTCGTTGAACGTATCCGTGTCAGCCGCGATTATTTTATATGAAGCCTATCGACAAAGACAAAATTAAAATACGGCTGCAAGTTTTCTTATCGCACAATGGAGTAAGCTCCCGGCGTAAAGCCATGGAGATTATCCAGGATGGCCGGGTTCAAGTGAATGGTCATGTTGTCGAGGAGCCGTCAACTCCGGTTGATCCGAGTAAAGATCGTGTTACCGTTGACGGTAAAGATATTGCAGATAAGCATTATGAATATATTATGCTGAATAAACCAGCTGGTTACGTGACAACGAAAGAAGAACGTTCAACAGCGAAAAACGTATTTCAACTTTTGCCGAAAAACTATCAGCATTTAGTCACCATTGGCCGATTAGACAAAGATACCGAAGGTCTATTAATTTTCACTAATGACGGAGATGTCGTGTATAAGGTGACTCATCCTAAATTTGACGTCGATAAAACGTATTTGGTTAATGTTTTAGGGAGGCTGGAAGTTAAAGATAAAGAGAAGTTAACGTCGGGCATAATGATTGAAGGGAAAAAAACATCGCCCGCTAAAGTAACCAACGTGAATATTAAACATGATATGACGGAGTTTAGGATCACCATTCATGAAGGCCGCAAACGGCAGATCCGATTAATGTGTGACAAAGTTAATCATAAGGTTGTATACTTAAAAAGATTATCACAAGGTCCAATACAATTAGGGAATATTCCCACGGGTTCGTGGAGAAATTTAACTCAAACAGAAATTAACCAATTAAAAAGAATTTGAAAAATGATCAGCATCAATAATTTGACCATGGGATTTACCCAAAGAACACTATTCAAGGACGTTTCATTTAGCATTTTTCCGAATGAAAAAATAGGATTAACCGGGCCGAACGGCGCGGGAAAAACAACGTTATTTTCAATTATCCGTCGAGAACGTGAGCCTTTGGCAGGAGAAATTCAAATCCAAAAAGGCATTAATGTTGGTTACTTGCCTCAGGAATCAAAATTTTCATCGGAACGTACGGTGATGGAAGAGCTTACTCAAGGGGACGAACGCATCAAGAGTTTGATGAATGAAAAACGTAAATTGGAAGATCAAAACAAGGCGGATACGAATCGCTATGGTGATGTCCTTCAGGAATTGGAACAGCTGGGAATATACGACGTTGAACACAAGGCCGAGAAAATATTGACGGGGCTCGGTTTTAAACAGGAAGATTTTCATCGTCCCATCGTCCAGCTTAGCGGCGGTTGGCAAATGAGAACATTATTAGCCAAGTTATTGACTTATCCTTTTGATTTATTACTTCTCGACGAGCCGACCAATTATTTGGATTTGGAAGCGACGCTGTGGCTGAAAGATTATTTGGTGAGTTATCCGGGTTCGTTTGTGCTTATTTCACATGACCGTGTTTTTCTTAATGACGTCACGAATTATACCATCATCCTTGAAGGCGCGAAGATGACCAAGATTAAGGGAAATTACGAGCAATATGAAGAACAAAAGGGGATTAACCTTAAGACTCTGGAAAAGCAAAAAAAGGTCGTCGACAAAAAAAGAAAACAGTTGGAAGATTTCGCTCAACGCTTTCACGCGCAGCCGAATCTTGCTTCCGCGGTTCGTAATAAACGTAAAATGATTGAACGTCTGGAAGAAGTCGAATTGCCTCAGGAGCATCGCAGCATCGGTGATTTTGAATTTGATCACGTGCAGCAAAGCGGTTATGTCGTCGCGCATGCGCAGGGAATCAGTAAATCGTACGGAGAAAAAAAGGTTTATGAGAATCTCGATTTAGAAGTCATTCGCGGACAAAAGATTTGTTTAGTCGGCCCAAACGGCGCGGGGAAATCGACATTATTAAAGATGTTAGCCGCCGCTATTCCTCCGGACAAGGGAGAAATCAAGCTTGGACATCAAGTGGAGCGCGGTTATTTTTCTCAATCACGTTTGGACGTCCTTAATCCGAACCGGAATGCCTTTGAAGAAGTCTCTAGCGCGGCACCTCAAGGCGTCCCGTCGGTTAAAGTGCGAAGTTTACTAGGGTTATTTAACTTTCATGGAGATGATGTATTTAAATCGATCAAAGTATTATCGGGAGGGGAAAAAAGCCGGGTCATTTTAGCAAAACTTCTCATCAGTCCGCCGAACTTTATGCTGCTGGATGAGCCCACGACTCATCTTGATCTCGACGGTGTTAAGGCTTTAACCAAAGCTTTTCAGGACTATACCGGAACGGTAGTGTTTATCAGTCACGATTTATTTTTTATTCGGGAGATTGCCGATCATATTGTTGAAGTGAGTAATGGGGGTATTAAAAATTATCCCGGAGGCTTGGTATATTATCTGGATAAAAAGGGGCATCAAAAAGAAGCTAAACCCGAATCTGAGAAAAGTCAGAAACAAAAAAAATCTTTTCCAAGTGAGCAGAAACAGAATGATGCCGAGGATTCAAAGATTTCCGACGAGAGTAATCCGGTGATTAAGAATTTACGGATTCAGCATAAGGAAGCGCAAAAACGTCTTTCCCAGATAAAAAATCAATTGAAGAACTTGGAGACTGAACAAAAAGAGTTGGAAATGGAAAGTTATGTTAAGGCGCGCCATATGTCTAAACAATTTGAAAAACGCGACGAAGAAATATTAAAAGAATATGGCAAACGTTTAAAAGAAATCCAGTCGCGTCAACGCGAAATCGAAACCACGATCAAAAGCCTTAATGAAGAAAAAAACCGGATTACGTATTAATGGCGCTCAAGCTTGATTTACATGATATTTTTTCCGACGGGCATAAACTTCATTCGGCGTTGACTGAAATTATGGACGAAGCCATAGACATCAAGGCGACTTTGGTTGAAATTATTCCTGGAAAAGGCAGCGGCCAGCTTAAAAAACATGTTTTACGATTTTTAGAGAAGAATTATAAAGGTATTTATCAGCGGATTGAGAAGGACGATAAAAATTGGGGTCGGATTTTTGTACATTTTCGATGGAAAAAGTAATAGGGATGAGGTTAATTATGAGACGGTTTAAATGGTTTTTCTTAATGACATTCGTTTTCTATTCAGGCTGTACAAAACTAGGCTATGCACCGGAGATCGTCACGTTGCAAAAACTTAGCCACACGCAAGAGATTACCGACAAATACGTGGATCATCAGGAAGAATTATTTAAAGAGATGAAAGTGGAAATCGCTAATGGTCAGTTTGACCAATATAAGAACTCAACGCAAATTGAAAAGAAATTCGGTGAACCGGCATTCGTTAAGCCATTAGAATCAGAAGATGACAATAAGGAAATGTGGATTTATCGTCGACCAGTTAATTATTCTGATTCCGATAAAGTGTATTTATATTTTGATGGGAAGGGGCAGCTGTTATCTTATAAATTGGAACGTTTCGAAAAATAGGAGGCTACGATGAGTAAATCAGGAAAGAAGCCGCGGCAAAAAATGGATTCAAAAAAATTTACCGAATCGGGGGAAGCTCCGCAGAAAAAAGAAAAAGATTGGGGTTTTGAAGAGATCGCGCGTTCTAAGTCTCGCCGGCATTAATGAAAAAAGTTTTAAACAAAATATATACTCGTCTCTATGAATCCTTCGGTCCGCAAAAGTGGTGGCCGGGGGATTCATCTTTTGAAGTCATCGTCGGCGCTATATTAACCCAAAACACAAATTGGGGTAATGTCGAGAAGGCCTTAAATAATCTTAAGAAAGAAAAATTATTAACACCCTCCTATTTTTCGAAACGTTCCAATTTATAAGATAACAGCTGCCCCTTCCCATCAAAATATAAATACACTTTATCGGAATCAGAATAAT
>JAGOSC010000070.1 GCA_018062515.1 Candidatus Omnitrophota bacterium | reverse complement strand
TCGGTATCCTTTATATACCGTCGTCGCTGTTTTAGGTATTGTGATTACCGCTATTTATATGTTAAAAGTGATTCGCTTCGGTTTTCAAGGGCCGCTTAGCCCGCGCTGGAATCATTTAATAGATACCAAAACACTGTCAGAAAAATTACCGTTTCTGATCTTACTGGCCATATTGATTCTCGTCGGATGTTGGCCATCTTTGATTCTAAAAAATATTTCATCCGGAACACAAACAAGCATTGTTAATATAAAAATCAATTAAAGGATTTATGTTCCCTGTTATTAATTGGAATTTAATTTCATTAGAACTGCTGATCACGGGCACTCTGGTCATTTTAGTGTTGATCGATATTTTATTACCAAAAGACACGAAAAAAGATTGGTTTGGTATTTTAAGTTACATTAGTCTCTTTGGCCTCATTGGATTTTGGGTGACCCAGCGCGACCTCACCGGCGTTACCTTCAACGGAATGTTTATGATGGATTCCTTGGCGTGGTTTTTTAAAGCGTTTTTCTTATTGACCATGGTTTTTATTTTCCCCATGACACAACAATTCTTTAAACCAATCATGAAGAGGAAAAATGAATTCTATTTTCTATTGTGGTTAGCTTTATTGGGCATGTGCCTGGTCGCTTCCTCGTCGGATTTTCTTATGCTTTTTATATCGATTGAAATTCTGACCCTCTCTTTATACGTTATGACCGCTTACCTGAAAAGTGATAAACATTCGCTCGAAGCTGGTATGAAATATTTAATTTTAGGATCATTAGCGTCGGGATTTTTGCTATATGGTATTAGTTTACTTTACGGAGCGACGGGAACGACCAGCTTTAATTTGATACAAGGATTTGCCAACACGCATTCTTTAAGTCCGATCATTTTATTGGCTATGGTTTTGATTTTATCGGCGGTGGGATTTAAGATTGCCGCGGTTCCATTTCAAATGTGGGTTCCAGATGTTTATCAAGGGGCTCCAACACCGGTTACAGCGCTTTTATCCGTCGGATCGAAGGCCGCCGGGTTCGTGATTCTTATACGTCTCTTCTTTGGTATCTTTGGCGCGTGGCATGCCGAGTGGAGTACCGTCCTTGCCGTGCTCTCGGCGATAACCATGTGTTACGGAAATTTAGTCGCGATGTTTCAAACAAACATTAAACGGTTACTCGGATATTCCAGTATTGGACATGCAGGTTATCTTTTGATGGGCGCTGCTGCCGGAACGGCACTGGGAGCCTCCGCCATTAATTTTTACCTTTTGGGATATTTATTTACTAACTTAGCCGCGTTTTTAGTAATCGTTATATTCTTCATGGCAACAAAGAGTGACGAGATCGATGATTACGCCGGACTTTCACAGCGTTCTGGTATTCTTGGATTTACGCTTTTATTGGCGCTGGTATCTTTAGCGGGAATGCCGCCATTGGCTGGATTCTTCGGAAAGTTTTCTCTTTTAATGGCCACGATGAAAAGCGGATTTCTGGGGTTGGCGCTCATCGCTGTTGTTAACATCATTATCTCGCTATATTATTATTTAATGGTCGCTAAAAAGATCTTTATCGACCCTCCTCGTCAAAGCTCTCCTATTCAGGTATCATTATCTCTACGCATCCTTCTTATGTTTGCTATTCTCGGAATCATCGGCATCGGAATCTTTCAAGGACCATTCCTCGAAGCTGCCATGATCGCTGTCAAAGGCAAACTTTTTAATCCTGCCTTAATGTCATTATAATTAATGGTGAAATGAATTATTGATAGATCCGACGAAGAACGATCGGCGTGAGGATGGTTGTTAGAAGACTCATAAAAATAATGGCGGCATAAATTTCTTGTGTAATTAGACCTTGATGTAATCCGATTAGACCTACAATCATCGCTACTTCTCCGCGCGGGGACATTCCAAAACCAACAACAGCAGCGTCTCGCTTTGACATACCCATCCATTTAGCGGGTATATAACAACCTCCCACTTTAGTTATTACCGCAACGATAGTCAGTACAAAAAGAAAACCGATGATGGTCGGAGTAACAACATGAATATCAACCAGTATTCCCAGTGAAACAAAAAATACTGCCGCAAAAATAGTGCTCAAGTATTCGGAGCCATGCCTGAAATCTTTGCTACGACGTATGACAGCGCCC
Source organism: Candidatus Omnitrophota bacterium (assembly GCA_018062515.1). Classification (GTDB taxonomy): domain Bacteria; phylum Omnitrophota; class Gorgyraeia; order Zapsychrales; family Zapsychraceae; genus JAGOSC01. The sequence continues at coordinate 8,001 of JAGOSC010000070.1, read as the reverse complement.
CCTAATGAAATACCCGCCATAAAAGCCCCGACGATGGCCGACAGGTGAAGGAGTTCAGCGGCCATAGAATAGACAAATGCGATCATCATCGCAAGAATAAAAACAAATTCTGGATGCTTTTGACAAAATGCGGACTGATCCATGCGTTCCATCCATTTGCTCAAGAATTTTTGTCCGATATAAAGGCCGATGACGACAAATAATCCGGCCTTCAAAGTCGGCAGCAAAACGGCTCCGACGGACAGTGTCCCTTTATCCACCAATTGCTGCGTTATAGAAAGAGCCAAAAGCCCTAAGACATCATCAATCACCGCCGCGCCGATGATCGCTTTGGCTGCTTCCGTATGCAATTTGCCCATTTCCTTGAGAACATTCGCGGTAATCGCAATACTCGTCGCTGTGAGTGCCGTACCTGTAAACAATGCAGTTTGAAAATTGAAACCAAATGCCTTGGCTGTAAAATATCCTCCGATCCACGGAACAATAACACCGACGAGTGCAATGACTCCATACCGCAAATTAAAGATATCTTTAATCTTAAATTCACTTCCAATGACAAAAAGTAAAATAATCGCGCCTAAATGAGCGATATTCTGAACAAAATCAGTATATGTGATTAAACTTAAAAAACTTGGACCGATTATCAGACCAAGGAAAATTTGACCAATGACGGCGGATTGATTGATCCGTGCGGCCAAAAAATATCCGCCAAGCGCGGCCAATAACAAAAGACTCATTTGAAATTCAGGAAGTGTTGTAAAATGAAAAGACATGATTCAATTTAACCTGGGAGGGAATTTTGTCAAGAAATAGGTCGGGAAATTTATTTATCTTCCATGAGGCGCTTTTTATCGTAAATCATATTCTCACGAGAATATTCGGATGTACCGACGATGCCTGTATCCATGCGGATCGCATCTTCCGGACAAACCTCCACACAGAAACCGCAGTAAACACATTTACCTAAATCAAGCACAAATTCGGCGGGAAATTTTTCAATGTTCGGATCCGGATGTTCGGCGGCCGTAATTTCAATACATCTAGCCGGACAAACTGTTTCACACATCATACATGCCACACAGCGGGGAGATCCATCCTCACGTTTCGTTAAACGATGACGTGTCCTGCTTCGAGAAGGTAATGCCCGTGGCTTTTCCGGGTACTGATAAGTAACCGCCGCGGATTTATTTTTCGCTATACCAAAAAGGTGCAAAATATGCAGCGTTAAGTTACGGAAAAAATGTTTTGAGGTCAAACTTATTCCTGATACTACCGTCGGAATATACGTATTTTCCCACCATGACAATTCGCGGCGATTGGACTTTTTCCACGCCCGCTTCATTTGAGCTACACGCAAAAGAGCAAACGGACCGGTCTTATCATAATATTTTTCAAACTCTGGTCGACGCTGTTGATTGTTTTCCATATCTATCCTAATAAGGTAATGACGACGGCGGTGACAGCTATATTCACTAAAGAAGCCGGTAATAAGATTTTCCATCCTAATTTCATCAGCTGATCATAACGAAATCTGGGTAATGTCCAGCGGACAGCCATTAATAACCAAATAAAAAAGCTCAGTTTAACAAAAAAAGCTAACACGCCTAAGGCGGTAACAACGCCGTGCGAAAGCGCGATTTTCATACCCCACGGAAAATAAAATCCGTCGGGAGAAAGATACAAAACTTGCCAACCTCCAAGAAATAATGTCGTCATGAGCGCGGCGACTAAAACAGTTTCAATCAAGTCCGCTAAAAAGAACATTCCGAATTTCATGCCGCTATACTCAACGAAATAACCAATAATTTCTGATTCTCCCTCGGGAAGATCAAATGGCGTCCGTTTTGTTTCTGCCGTCGCTGCCGTTAAAAACAAAAGAAATGCCAACGGCTGAACAAAAATTCCCCATTTTGGAAGCCAACCATTAAAAAGATACGCGCCTTGTCCACGCACCAATGCCTGAAGATCCAAAGTATTAAAAACCATGATGACGCCCATAATCGCAGCACCCATGGTAATTTCATAAGCAATCATCTGAGCCGAACCGCGCATCCCGCCGAGAAATGCGTAATTATTATTGGAAGAAAATCCGCCCAAGACCACACCATAAACACCCATCGACATCATGGCAAAAATAAAAAGCAGCGCCACGTTAAGATTCGCCGCCTGCAATTCAATCACACGGGTTCCTATGATCAGCTGATTACCAATAGGAATACACGCAAAACCTACCAACGCGAATGTAACGGATAAATACGGAGCCAAATTAAATAAAAACTTATTCGCTCCGGCGGGCATGAATTCTTCTTTACTTAACATTTTAAGCACGTCGGCGATGGCGTGAAAAAGTCCCATGGCCTTAAAACCAAAAATGCTGGCCCGATTTGCTCCGATCCGGTCCTGCATCACCGCGCTTTGCTTCCGTTCGACCCATGTCAAAAGCCCGGCGATACCAAAGGCGATTAAGATCATGGCGGCTGCCAATATAAATTTGATTAGGATATCAGACATACGTTTTTATCTTTTAGAACGATTCCTTGATCTCCAATTTTTTCGTAAGAAACATCAGAAAAAGAACTGATCGTCCGGCCAATATCTTTAAATATTTCCTGAGAATTTTTATAAGCTAATGGTGTTCCCAAAGCATCACTTAAAAGATCCATGATCTGCCAATCCGCTTTTGCCTCGCCCAAGGGAGGAAATGCCTGCCAAATGCGTTGAGCGCGATGCTGACAATTAACAAATGTCCCATCTTTTTCCGCGTAGACGGAACTAGGAAGAATCACATGCGCGTATCCGGCGGTATCATTAATATTGCTGCCCTGAAAAACAAAAAGTTTAACATTTTTGGCTATATCTTCGACGGTGTCTTTTCCATAAATCTCGACGAGATCATGGCCAAAAACATACAAAAAATCAATATCCCCTTGTCTTGCCTTCTGAATCATCGCTTGAGTATCGGCGACTCCTTGTCCGGCCAAGAAACCAGGCGGATCAATGAGTTCAAGAACAGCCACGGCCCCGGCGGTATTCGGATTTTTATCGGTTCGAATAAGGAAATTATCACGATCACGGAATTTTTGAGGAACTCTAAAATCAATTTGAGAAACATGCAGGTTATCTTTAAACAATTTACGAATGGAAAATAGATCTTCATTCGTCAATTTTGCTGAAGCTAATATGCCAATCCGATCTATACGGCCATTGTCTTTTAACGATTGAACAGCTTTCGCCACGACATCAATCGCCTCATTCCACGAAACTACTTTATCTTTGATCTGCGGCGAAAGAATTCTATTCTCGTCGATGAAATGATAATCATATCGGCCATTATCACACATCCAATGATCATTAACATCCGTATTAACCCTTGGTTTCAAACGCATCACCCGTCCATCTTTGTTTTGATGGGGGCGCGCTTTGTCCCACTCGACGGTAATATTGCATCCCATACTGCATCCCGGACAAACCGATTTTGTTTTTTCCAAATACCACACGCGGCATTTAAATCTAAAATCTTTATCCGTCAACGCCCCGACCGGACAAATATCGACGACATTACCGGAATATTTATTATCCAATTGTTTTCCCGGATAAACATCCAGTTGTGAATGATCACCCCGTTGGAAGACACCAAACTCATTTGTTTTCGTAATATTATCCGTAAACCGCACGCATCGTGTACACAGAATACAACGTTCCTGATCAAGCATTACCGTCGGGCCGATTGAAAAAGCTTTTTTCTCTTTTTTAACTTTCACATCCACTAAACGGCTGTTGTATTGCCCATGTTCCATGTAATAATCTTGCAATTTACATTCGCCGGCTTGATCACACACCGGACAATCCAAAGGATGATTGACGAGAAGAAATTCCAATACCGATTTACGCGCTTCCAAAACCTTAGGTGAATTTGTTTTGACGACCATCCCTTTAGCAATTTTTGTATGGCAGGCAATTTGCAATTTAGGCTGTTTCTCAACCTCGACGAGACAAATGCGGCAATTCCCGGACACAGGTAAAGCCGGATGATAACAATAACGAGGAACACTGATTCCCATTTTATCCGCGGCCTGGATGATCGTCGTCCCTCTTGGGACGTCTACTTCTTTTCCATCAATGGTTAATTTTGGCATATTGGCTCCCCGCCTCCTGCAAATCTGAACAAATGTCGCATTTTTTTTCCTTAATATGATATTCAAATTCTCGACGGAATTTTGCGATATAACTTCCGATCGACATCGTTACCGCGTCACCAAAGGCGCAAATCGTATTACCGCCGATATTATTAATAATTCCCGGAAGATTGACCAAATCCTGAGGCCGACCCTTTCCTTCATAAATACGATGAATATCGCGGTAAACCCAACCTGAACCTTCACGGCAAGGTGAACATTGACCGCATGATTCATGCGCAAAAAATCGAGACGCGACCATCGCCGCCCAGACCATACACGTTGAATCATCAATGACAATAATTCCCCCCGAGCCAGCCATTGTACCAATGGCTTTAAGTGAATCAAAATCCATAGCCACATCAATTTCATTTGGAGTCAGTATCGGCGCAGATATTCCACCGGGTATAACCGCTTTCAGCTGACGTCCATTCAAAATTCCTCCGGCGTGAGTATAAATAATTTCTCTTAAAGTTGTGCCATTGGGAAGTTCATAAACACCAGGTTTATTGACATGTCCGCTAATACAGAAAAGACGATTGCCTCCGCTCTTAGGACATCCCAATTTGGCATACCATTCGCTGCCGTTGAGAATAATAGGACCAACACAAGATACTGTTTCCACATTGTTAATGACCGTCGGGCAGCGAAATAAACCTTCGATCGCGGGAAACGGCGGTTTTAGACGAGGAAATCCTTTTTTCCCTTCGAGAGATTCAATCAGCGCGGTTTCTTCACCGCAAATATAAGCTCCAGCGCCCTGATGAATAACAATATCGCAACTAAAAGAAGTGCCCATAATCTCTTTACCTAAAAAGCCCTGATTATAAGCTTCGTCGATCGCAGCTTGAAGAGTATTGATCGATTTTAAATATTCTCCCCGGATATAGACATAACATTTATTACTTTGAATAGCGAAACAGGTGATGATAATTCCTTCAATAAGCGCATGCGGATCCTGTTCCAAAATATATTTATCTTTAAACGTCCCGGGCTCGCCTTCATCACCATTGATGACCAAATATTTTGGTTTTGGAATAGCCTGCGGAATAAAACTCCATTTGGATCCCGTCGGAAATCCCGCCCCGCCTAAACCGCGCAAATTGGATTTCTTAACTTCATCAATAATCTGCGGCGGCGTCATTTGTGTTAAAGCTTTGCGCGCGCCTTCATACCCTTTATTCTGAACATATGTTTCCAGAGTATGCGAGTTTGGTTTTCCAAAATTTCGGGTAACGATTTTTTCCATATTATTGATTTTGGTTAATTAATTCATCCAACTTCTTTTTATTTAAATGACCTTTATATTCTTTATTAAATTGCATCATCGGGGCAAGCTCACAGGCACCCAAACACTCGACGACGGTTAAACTGAATTTTCCATCCGCGGTAGTTTCGCCCGGTTTAATCTGCAATCTCTTTTTCAAATGATCAATCATTTCCTCGGCGCCGCGTAGAGCACACGACGTTGTTTGACAAACCGAAAAATGACATTTGCCTTTTCGCGTTTGATGAAATAAATGATAAAACGTAACCACATCATGAACATGCACGACGGGAATTTCTAAATATTCAGCTATATCTTTTTCAGACTCCGGAGAAATCAACCCTTCTATTTCCTGAACAAAATGCAGAACAGGTAAAAGCGCCGCTCGTTTGTCTTCATAACGGCTGATGATTTTCCAAATCTCTTGTGAATGCTCTTCGGTAAAGATAAGACTACCTCCCACCTTTTTTACAGATTTATTAGCGGTCTAATTCCCCGGCGATCATATTCACTGAACCAAACGTCGGAACAAGATCCGCCATCATTCCGCCGATTAAACATTTAGGTAATGCCGACATGATAGGAAAACACGGCGGATGAACACGAACGCGCCATGGATGATCCCGTCCATCACTGACAATATAAAATCCTAGTTCTCCATTGGCTCCCTCGACGGGAAAATAAGCTTCTCCGACGGGTGGACGAATACCATGACCGTACATAACCAACTTAAAATGGTTCATCAAGCCTTCGATATTACCGTAAGTCTCTTCTTTGGCCGGCAATGTAACATCCCGTCGCTCCGTGTTGATACCATCACGGTATTTTCTGGTACTTCCGTCGAGCGTCGGATCTAAATCAACTTGAACGTCCTTTAACCCTTCCGTTTGTCCCATTTTAGCTCGATCGACCATTTCAGACGCCGGCATAATTTCACCAGATATTTCTCCTGAGATAGGACCGTCAGGAATTTGTTGAAAACATTGTTCAATCATGCGAAGACTCTGCTCCAATTCTGCCATACGTACAAAATATCGATCAAGATTATCACCGTTCGTTCCCACCGGGACTTCAAAATCTAAATGCTCATAAATAAGATATGGATTAGCTTTACGAACATCATAGGCAACACCCGTCGATCTTAAGAATGGGCCGGTAATCCCATGAGAAATAGCATCTTCAGCGGAGATTTTTCCAATATCTTTCAAACGATCAAAAAAAATACGATTGCGTGTTAATAACTCATCCGCCTCAATCAGAACTTTTCGAATATCCGCGATTTTTTGAAAACATTTATCCGCAAAGCCCGGCGTCAAATCTGCTTTAACGCCACCGATACGAACATAAGAAATCGTCAAACGCGCTCCGGTAATTTCCTCAATAAGTTCGTACAAAAATTCACGGGCCTTGATCATATACAAAAATGCCGACATCGCACCCAATTCCATCGCCGTCGCGGCAATGCAGGTCAGATGGTCGGTGACACGGGAAATTTCACTCATAATGACCCGAATATATTTAGCGCGCTCCGGAACATCAATTCCTAATAATTTTTCAACGGTTAACGCAAAGCCAACATTATTAATCAAAGGTGAAACATAATTTAATCGGTCGGTATACGGAAAACACTGCGTATACATAACGGTTTCACACATTTTTTCAAAAGCACGGTGAAGATAACCCATTTCAACTTCAACACCTTTGATCTTTTCACCGTCGAGCTCCATAATCAAGCGAATGACACCATGCATCGCCGGATGCGAAGGGCCCACATTCAATAACATAGAGCGTGTTTGATTAGACATTAATTCATCGGTCCAATTAAGGGTTGGCGTTTATCAAATGGATAATCTTTACGTAAGGCATGGCCTTGAAATTCTTCGTACATCAAAATACGTTTTAAATTCGGATGGCCTTTGAAGCGAATGCCGAACATATCCCATACCTCTCGTTCGTACCAATCAGCGGACTTCCACAAATCAGTCAATGTATCAACTTCCGGATTCTTTTCATCGACGGGAACTTTTAAACGGACACGATGATTATGTTTAAGTGAGAAAAAATGATAAACAACTTCAAAGCGAGATTCCTTTTGGATTTTACCGCCGGCATAAAATAGATAATCGACGGCCGTTAAATCCATCAAGAAATTAAAATCCAATTCAGGTGTATCTTTTAAAAATTTAGCAATCACGCGTAAAGCCGATGGACGGATAATAATTGTTTCATCGCCCCTAAAAACATGCGTTTCGATAATATCTTGTGAAAAATTTTCCTGAATTTTTTGTAATGTGATCATGAAGAAGATTCTATATGCTTAATATGTTGTTGAACGGAGTACCCTTGTACGTCGGCAGGACGTCCGGTTTTTGTTCGCGGGTCATAAAGGGTTCTTGACTGTTCTCCCTTTTGAATTTTATCCTGTAATTTCATTAAACCATCGAGAACATTTTCCGGACGAGGCGGACAGCCGGGAATATAAATATCAACTGGAATAATGGTATCAATGCCCTGAACGGTCGCGTAATTATCGTAAAACCAGCCGGTGCAGGTACAGAC